>NZ_JBZVFG010000063.1:0-17896 GCF_058402785.1 Candidatus Magnetaquiglobus sp. | reverse complement strand
GTGCAAAATACGAGCTTCGTTTCCAAAAAACGGAAACGAAGCTCGCGAAGGCTGCGCGCCGCGCATTTTCGCAAAAGACGCGAAAAATGCTTTTTTGAGAAAAACGCGCTAAAGTCAAAAGCAAAGTCCCAAGGGCTTTGCCCTTGGATCCCACCAGGTGCCATGGGGCCCTGGACCCCGCCAGCAGAACCACGCCATCCGTGATGGGGATGGTTTAACTATTGAAAAAGAATCAGGGCATTGCATGGGTACTCCATTGTGGAATCGCAAACATCTCCTCGGCATGGCGGATCTGGCCCGCGAGGAGATTCAATCCATCCTCGACGCCGCCGCGTCGCTGCGCGAGGTCAACCGCCGCGACATCAAAAAGGTCCCCACCCTGCGTGGCAAGACCATCATCAATCTGTTCTTCGAGAATTCCACCCGCACCCGCACCTCCTTCGAGCTGGCCGGCAAACGGATGTCCGCGGATGTGATCAACATGTCGGCGGCCTCCAGCTCGGTGAAAAAGGGGGAAACCCTCATCGATACCCTGGCCACCCTGCAAGCCATGAATCCCGACGTGGTGGTGATCCGCCATCCGGATTCCGGGGCCCAGGAGTTTCTGGCCCGCCACCTGGACGCCTCGCTGGTCAACGCCGGCGACGGACGTCACGAACACCCCACCCAGGCGCTGCTGGACCTGTTGACCATTCATGACCATCTGCCCTTGCTGGAACGGGACTCGTTCGAGGGGCTGGTGGTGGCGGTGTGCGGGGATTCGCTCCATTCGCGGGTGGCGCGCTCCATCGCGCTGGCCCTGCGCACCATGGGCGGCGAAGTGCGTTTCATCGGCCCGCCGGGCCTGATTCCGCCAAAAGCCGAAGAGGCGTTCGGCACACGCGTGTTCCATTCCATGGAAGAGGGCCTCAAGGGCGCTCATGTGGTGATGATGCTGCGGCTGCAACTGGAGCGGATGAACGTGGGATTCATTCCGAGCGTGCGGGAGTATTTCGCTTTCTGGGGGTTGACGCGCGCCCGTCTGGCATGCGCGGAACCGGGGGCGTTCGTGATGCATCCCGGTCCGATCAACCGCGGAGTGGAGATCTCCTCGGAGGTGGCGGACGATAAAGAACGTTCGGTGATTCTGGAACAGGTGGCCAATGGTTTGGCGGTGCGCATGGCGGTGCTCTACCGGCTGTGCGGCATGGGAGGCGGACGATGAGCGATGTGGTGGTGATCCGGGGCGGACGACTGATCGATCCGGCCAACGGCGTGGACGCGAGCGGTGATCTGTTGGTGGCCGACGGGGTGATCCGGGCGTTGGGTCGGGTGGATATCCCCGCCGGGGCCACGATCCTCCATGCCGATGGTCTGGTGGTGGCGCCCGGTCTGGTGGACATGCATGTCCATCTGCGCGAGCCGGGGTTCGAATACAAGGAGACCATCGCCGGCGGCACGTTGGCGGCGGCGGCGGGCGGGGTGACGACGGTTGCCTGCATGCCGAACACCAGGCCGGTGAACGACGATCCGAGCATCACCGCCTTCATTCGCCAGAAAGCCGCCAGCGAGGGAACGGTAAACGTCTTTCCCATCGGCGCCGTGACCAAGGGGTTGGAGGGGCGCGAGCTGACCGAGATGGGGTTGATGCTGAGAGCCGGTTGCGTGGCCTTTTCCGACGATGGCCGACCGGTGGCCGATGCCGGCCTGATGCGTCGCGCGCTGGACTACTCCCGTGCCTTCGGAGCCCTGATCATCCAGCACGCCGAGGATCCCTCCCTTTCTTCCGGGGGGTGCATGCACGAAGGGGTGATCTCCAGCCGGCTGGGTCTGCCGGGATTGCCGGCGGCGGCGGAATCGGTGATGGTGGATCGGGACGTGCGTCTGGTGGAGCTGACCGGCGGGCGCTATCACGTCGCCCACATCTCGGTGGCCGGCGCGGTCGAGGCGGTGGCCCGTGCCCGGTCGCGGGGTCTGCCGGTGAGCTGCGAGGTGGCCCCCCATCACTTCGCGTTGACCGACGAGGCGGTACTCGGCTACGACACCGATGCCAAAATGTCACCACCGTTGCGCAGCACCGAAGATCGCAACGCCGTTCTCGAGGGCTTGGCCCGCGGCATCATCACCGTGATCGCCACGGACCACGCCCCGCACGACCAGGACAGCAAACGGGTGGAGTTCTGTCACGCCTCCAACGGCGTGGTGGGTCTGGAGACCATGCTTCCGGTATCGCTCGAGCTGGTGCGCGATGGGGTGATGACCCTGGTGGATTGTCTGCGCGCCATGACCGTCACTCCGGCGCGGCTGTTGGGTCTGGATCGTGGCACCCTCTCGATCGGCGCGCCGGCGGACGTGGTGCTGTTCGATCCCGACGAGAGTTGGGTGGTGGATGCCGCGCGGCTGCATGGCACCTCGCGCAACACCTGTTTTCATGGCCGGCGGGTGCGCGGTCGGGTGAAATGGACGCTGGTTTCCGGCAAGGTGGTGCATGATGACCGGTTGCGCGCCTGACAAACCTCACACCTGCGCCAAACCATTGACCGCGCCGTTGCTGGTCAATCGGATCTTGCCGGGCGGTCACGGCCTGTTGCGTCTCAAGGTGGGCAAGCCGCTCGCCGCGCGGGTGCAACCGGGTCACTTCGCGCAGATCGTCTGTGACGACAACCTCACCCTGCCCCGCCCCTTTTCGATCATGGATGTGGATTGTGAAGCGGGCACCGTGGAGATCCTGTACCGGATCGTGGGCGCGGGGACCGGGATCATGTCCGGCTGGCAGGGTGGCGAGGAGGTGCGTTGCCTGTTGCCTCTGGGACGGACCTTCACCATGCCCGACGTGCGCGTCAACGTGTTGTTGATCGCGGGTGGGGTGGGGTTGGCTCCTGTCCATTTTTTGGCGCGGCGGCTGGCCGAGCGTGGACAGGGTGCGGTGTTGGTATGGGGCATCGAGACCGAGGCGCCGTTGCGGACCATCGATGCCCGATTGGATGCGTTTCCGTTGGATGTGCCGTTCGTGGAGGCCCCGCGGGCGTTGGCCAAGTTGGATGCGTTGGGTGTTTCGAGCCGGTTGGCGTCGCTGGCACCGGTATCGGGTCGGTTTCAGGGATATGTCACCGAGTTGGCGGAGCGGTATCTGGCGGGGATTTCGGACGGGGAGCGGTCGCGCACGGTGATTTACGCGTGCGGACCGACGCCGATGTTGAAGGCGGTGCATGGATTGGCGATGCGGTTCGGATTGCGGGGTGAGGTGTCGTTGGAGGAGCGGATGGCGTGTGGGTTTGGGGTCTGTGCCGCGTGTGTGGCACCGATTCGCGGGGATGGTGAGGAGACGTGGCATTACAGAAAGATCTGCACCGAGGGACCGGTGTTCGAGATTGGGAAGGTGGCCTGGGAGAAGTATTGAGGGAAAGGTTGGGCGAGGTGGGGAGAGGAAGAGCCGTGCGTTGGAACACGGGCGGTCGGAGTTGTTCCAACTGTTGCAGGGGACGGGAGACCGAAGGTCCCCGGCGGAGGCGGGGCAGCGCCCCGCGACTTTTCCTTTAGCTTTTGTTCTTCCACTTGTATTTATCTTTAGAGGAGTTCGACCGGTTGTACGATCTGGATCAGGGGCACTCGGCATGAGCGGTTCACGATTCAACGCGCACGGTTCGACCTGCGCGAACACGCGATGCCTGTGTGACACTCGACCGATATTTTCCATTGAGGAGCGCACCAGACGTTATCAACTCCAGAATCCTGATCGGCTTGCAGTCTGCCAGATCCAGATCGACGGCTGTTTTCTGTCATCCGAACAGGGCTCACGGCGTTGTGATTATCTGTTCTGGATCGACAACGCACGCACGGCCTATCTGGTGGAGTTGAAAGGAAGCGATCTGTTGCATGGTGTTGATCAGATCGAAAACACCTTGAGCGCATTACGATTGATCTGAACAACTGTACCATTCATACCCGGATCGTTGTATCGCGAATGAACGTACCAAACATCCAAAACAATCCAAAGATCAAGCGTTTGCGTGACAAGATCGGTAATCGCCTGCATGACAAGGCCAAGGAAATCACGGAGCCGCTCGAATCAAACCCTTGAATTAAGGAAACTTCCATGCCCAACGTTCCGGAAATCAGTCTGTTGCGCAACGTCGCCCTGATCGCCCATGGGGGAGGCGGCAAGACCACGCTGGCGGAGTCGCTGTTGTTCAACGGCGGGGCGATCGCGCGGCGGGGCGACGTGGACAAGGGAACCACGGTGATGAGCACCGAACCCGAGGAGGTGGAACGACGGGTCACCATCGCCCCACACATCGGTCACTGCGTGTGGCGGGACCGCTGGTTCAACCTGATCGACACCCCTGGCTACAGCGACTTCCTGGAATCGACCCGCAGCGTGCTCGACGTGGTGGGGGGCGCGGTGATGCTTTTTTCCAGCGAGGTGGGGATCAAGTCGGAGAACGAACGACTCTGGGCCATGGCGGAAGAGGCGATGGTGCCGGTGATCGGATTCATCAACAAGCTCGACCGTCCGCGTGCCGACTTCATCCGCGCGCTGGGCACGATCGAGGCGCGTCTGAACGTCACCGCCCTGCCGCTCACCATTCCGATCGGGGTGGGAGAGGCGTTTGGTGGCATCGTCGATCTGATCCCCATGACCGCCTGGTCGGCGCGGGACGGGGTGTTCTTTCAGATCGACCTGCCGGAGAGCGCCCGCGCGGATGCCGAATACTACCGCACCCAGTTGATCGAAAAGATCGTCGAGGGCGACGACGAATTGTTGGAGCGGTATTTGTCCGAGGGCCGGGAGCCCTCGCTCGATGAGTTGCACAAGGGGTTGCGCGAGGCGGTGATCACCCGGCGTCTGCTGGTGGTCTACTGCGGTTCCGGCGCGGCCAACATCGGCGTCCGGTCACTGGCCAACGGCATCGCGGAATATTTTCCCAGTCCGATCGACAAGGCAACGGTCAAACCGCTCGTCGGGGTGGATCCGGACCATCCGGAACGAGCGGTGTCGCGTACCCCCTCCCCCACCGATCCCTTCTCGGCGGTGGCCTTCAAGACGGTGATGGATCCGTTTTCCGGCAAATTGACGGTGATCCGGGTCTTCTCCGGGGTGATCGAGAACGAACAGCCCTTTTACAACGGCACCCGCGCCCACAAGGAGAAGGGTGGAAGGCTGTTCCGTCTCCAGGGACGAGAGATGATTCCGATCCAGAAACTCGGCGTGGGCGAGGTCGGCGCCATCGCCAAGCTCGAAGGGGTGCATACCGGCGATACCCTGTGCGCCATCGACCATCCGATCCGCTACGAACGGGTCAATTTTCAGGAACCAACCCACACCTTCGCGGTGGAGACCGACTCCAAAACCGAAGACAAGGTGGCCGCCGGCCTGGAGAAACTGGTCGAGGAGGATCCCACCCTGCGGCTGCGGCGCGATCCGTCCACCCACGAACTGATTCTTTCGGGCATGGGACAGACCCATCTGCGGGTGGTGCTGGATCGGCTCAGGCGCAAGTACGGCGGCATCGCCACCTTGAAAACCGCCCGTCCGCCGTTTCGCGAGACCATCACCAAAAAAGTGCGGGTGCAGGGGCGGCTCAAAAAGCAGACCGGAGGCCGCGGTCAGTTCGCCGATTGCTGGCTGGAGATGGAGCCTTTGCCCCGCGATGGCGGCTATGCGTTCGAAAATCGCATTTTCGGTGGGGTGATCCCGCGCCAGTTCGTCCCCTCGGTGGAAAAGGGGATCATCGAGGCCATGGAACAGGGGATCGTGGGCGGCTATCCGGTGGTGGATGTGAAGGTGGCTCTGGTGGATGGCAGTCACCACTCGGTGGACTCGTCAGATTTCGCGTTCAAGACCGCGGGTTCCATGGGCTTCAAGAAGGGGTTGGCCGAGGCCGGCTCGGTGCTGCTGGAGCCGGTGATGACCATGGAGGTGACGGTCCCGGACGATGTGCTCGGCGACGTGATCGGCGATCTGAACAGCCGGCGCGGCAAGGTGCTCGGCGTCACCCCCAAGGGAGGAGGAGGTCAGGTGATCGCCGCCGAGGCACCGATGGTCGAGGTGTTGGATTATGGCAACGTGCTCAACGGCCTGACCTCGGGACGCGGCCTCTACACCATGCGTCTGTCGGCCTATGCCATCGCCCCCAATCACATCACCCGGGTGATCCTGGAGCAGGAGAAGAAGGACGAGGGTTGAATCGCGTCATCACCCGCACGGGGATCAAACCACCCCAACCCCGATGCGGGTGATCCGATTGATCGGAAACGCGCCCTGTCGGTGAAGGAAGTGCAAAAACGGACTGGAGGTCGGACGGATTGATGGCTCACGTCTGACGAATACCCGCCCTACCAGACGGCGATTGAGCTGGTTTACGCGACAGAGGTGCCACAACCCAAGAAACCTGGGCCTGGACGACGACCGAAACCTAAACAAGTCATGCCAACTGACCTGTGTTACGCCACTGTCCGTAAATGTATGGACGGTTCATGAGTGGATTTCATTTCCATCTCGACCGGCCAGGTTAACGTATAAGCACCGCCCATCCCAGGTGCAAACAGGGAATATCGATTCGGTCGCCTGGGGGAACCAAGAAAAACATCCGGACCATCTCCATCCGCGCGACCGGTGGCAACGCCGTGTCCACATCCGGGAGGCACCCTTGGGCAATCTGTTGGATCTGAAAGGCCGCTTCGTCGGCATGGTATTGATCCTCGTCTGCGTCATCGCCATCGAGGGGGTGGTCGGCATCTACGGCTTCAACGTGGTGCGCGATCGCATCGAACACCTGGATCGCTTCCTGATCCCCCTGATGCGCTCCCTGTCGCGCATCGAAAGCCTGCATGTGCAGCTCAACCATCAGTTCGAAAAGGCCCCGCGCGACGAACAGTCCTCGGACCACATCCTGGTCAACCGGCGCATCATCCACGATCAGACCACCCGCATCCGGGAGGAGACCCTCCAGGGGATCGAAACCGCCGAGGCGGTCTCCAGGTCGGAGACCCTGACCGACAATCTCCCGGAGCTGCGCAAGATCACCCAGCGGCTGGTGGAGCTGCGCGCGCTCCAGGTGAGTCTGGACGAAACCATCGCCAAGACGCCACTCGCCGGTTCGGATGGCATGATCCGTCTGCCGGTCGGCATCAACCGCCAACTGGTGGACGAGTCCGAACACCAGTACTCCCGCGCCGATGTGCTTCTGGAGCTGGTCGAGGACGCGATGGGCAGTTCGGTGACCGCGTTGCTGCGTCTGAGCGACAAGACCATCTTTCAGTTGATCACGGTCTGGATCTTGAGCGTGGTGGTATGCGTGCTTCTGGCCGGGGCGCTGGCGGTGAGCATTCTGCGCCCGATCCGGCTGGCGCAACGGGCGGTGCGACACATCGCCGAGGGCGATCTGGACTTCCACATCGATCCGGCCTCCCACGACGAACTCGGTCAACTCCTGCACGCCATGGCCCACATGGCCCAGGCGCTGCGCGAGCGGCAACGGGTCGAGAGCCTGCTGCGCGAGTCCGAGAAGATGTCCTCCCTGGGTCGGCTCTCCATCGGTCTGGCCCACGAGGTCAACAACCCCCTGGCCAATGCGGTGGTCAACCTCGAGGTGCTGGAAAACGAACTGGCCGAACAGGCCCCGGCCCATCTCGAACGGTGCGCCGTGGTCCGGCGCAACCTGGAAAAGGCGATGACCATCACCCGCGAACTGCTGAACTTCTCCCGCCCGGATCTCCCTTCCATGGGACCGGTGCAGCTCCAGGACGCCATCGACGGGGTGCTCCTGCTGCTCGGACAGCGGTTGCGATCGATCCGGGTCCGTCTCGATCACGACGAGGATCTGCCCGAGGTGATGGGCATGAGCGGCAAGTTGCAGCAGGTGTTCATGAACCTGATCCAGAACGCCATCGAGGCCATGCCGCATGGCGGGGAGCTGGTGATCGCCTCGCGACTGGAGGCCGAATGGGTACGGATCGACATTCGCGACAGCGGTCCGGGCATCGAACCGGCCCTCTGCTCCAAGGTGATGGAACCGTTCTTCACCACCCGCATCGAACGGGGCGGCGTGGGTCTGGGGTTGACCGTGTGTCAGAACATCCTCGACCAGCACGGCGGTTCGCTGGTGTTCGACACCACCCCGGCCCCGGAAGGGGGATTGCGGGCCATCGTCCGTCTGCCCCGGCCCGGCGGCGGTGCGCGCACGGGTTCATCACGGCAACATGAAGTCAGGTGAGGAGCTGAATGGCATGAATCCCATTTTGATCGTGGACGATGATCCGGATTTCTGCCAGGTGGTCATCGATGTGTTGACCAAGGCGGGCTTCCCCACCTTGCGCGCCGGCAGCGGTCACGAGGCGTTGAACGTGCTCCGGCATACCAAATGCGACATCGTGCTGCTCGATCTGGTGTTGCCGGGCATGGATGGTCTGGAGGTGCTGCGGCGCATCCATGAGCTGGACGAACATGCGAAGGTGATCCTGATCACGGCCTTTGCCACGATCGAGAACGCGGTGAACAGCATCAAGATGGGGGCCACGGAGTTTCTGACCAAGCCGTTCCGGATCAACGATTTCACCACCATGATCCATCGAACCATCGAGGAGATCCGTTTCGAGGGCAAGGCGCGGGAACTCAATCTGGATCCGTTGCTGGCCAGTCTCTCCCATCCGATCCGACGCGGCATCGCCGATGCCCTGAACGAACAGGAGGAGCTGCGCCTCACCGACCTGATGCAGCGGCTCTCCATCACCGACCACACCAAGTTGACCTTCCATCTGAAAAACCTGATGGAACACGGCATCATCGACAAGAACCGCAACCGCGGCTATATCCTGACTCAGCGGGGGCGGATGCTGCTCTCCGGCCTGCGGCGCATCTCCATGAGCCTGGGGGTGAACGGTCACGTCAAGGTGGGTTGAGAGGGTACTCCGACGCGAGGCAACCCTGCATCCGACCTGGCCCGAGATTCCGGGAAGCGTTCCCTTCCCGGAGTCGGCATGGGATGGCCCCGGCCTCGTGGTCTATTCGGCGGTGGCGAAAAACTGCGCGAAGGCGTAATCTTCACGATTCACATGATTGAGCAGCCATTCGAGCATCCAGCGCCGCAACTCCTTCAAATCCTTGTCATTCCCCTCGGTCACCTTCTTCTGGAACTCGTTGAGCTGTTCGATCAACTGGTTGTGAATGGTGCGGTGCTGGGCGGCGTTCGGATAGTTGCGATGGATCAGGGTCTCCTCTTCGTCGGCGAAGTGGGCCTTGGCATAGACGATCAACTCGTCGCACACCGTGGAGAGGGCCTCCCACTCCTGGGGCGTCGGGGAGCGCTCGCCGGTGACTGCGGCACCGAGAATTTCATCGGCATCGACCACGATGTTGAAAAGCTTCTCATGGGCGAGATTGAAACGCGGTTCACCGACATCCGCCATGGAGGCGAGGAGCTTGGAATGAAATTCGCTTTTCATGGGTGCTTCGATCCTTCATGCTGTATGGGACGTGTCAACGATGCGCCATCCCGGGTCCAGGACGCGGCATGGGCCATCCCGATGCGTGGCGTTCCGGGGCCGAGCCGGTTGCAGCGGGTCATTTCCTGGAAAGGGGTGGACTCTTAATGCCACGTTTTGGCAGGGTTGTACAGGCTCTTTGGCCCGCGGATCCGGACCGGTTCGCAATTGTCGTTAATAATGGAAAAACATGCAAAATCCGCTCAGAATTCTCTTCATCGAGGACCACGCCGACCTGGCCGCCAATCTCGCCGACTACTTCGAATCCAAGGGCCATGTGGTGGACATGGCCATGGATGGGGTCACCGGACTCCACCTGGCGTTGGTGAACGGGTACGACATCATCGTGCTGGATCTGATGCTGCCCGGCATGGATGGCATCACGGTGTGCCGCAAGCTGCGTCAGGAGGCGCGACGCCCCACGCCGGTGATCATGCTCACCGCCCGCGCCACCCTGGATGACAAGGTGTCGGGATTTTCCAGCGGCGCGGACGACTATCTGATCAAGCCTTTCGAACTCAAGGAGCTGGAAATGCGCATTCTGGCCCTGAGCAAGCGGGCCACGGGTCGGGTGAGTCGTCGGATGCTGCACGTCGCGGACCTGGAGTTCAACCTGGACACCCTGCGGGTGCAACGGGCCGGTCAAACCCTGGAGTTGCCGGCGATTCCGTTGAAGATTCTCGAACTGCTCATGCTGCGTTCTCCTGGCGTCGTCGAACGCGCGGACATCGAACATGCGATCTGGGGCGACGATCCCCCGGACAGCGACGCACTGCGCGTTCACATGCACACCCTGCGCGCCGCCATTCAGGCTCATGGCCCCACCCCGCTGCTGCACACCCTGCGCGGCATCGGCTACCGACTGGCTCCACCCGATGCGCCGGCTTGATCTGCGTCCGCGGGTGGCGTTGGCCTTTGCCGCATTCGGGGCGGCGATCGCCTGTCTGATGGCCCTCTCCCTGTACATGGCCACCCACGATCTGGGGATGCGTCTGATCGACGAGACCTTGAGCGCCGAACTCGACGACTTCTTCGCCCGTCGCGAGCGCAATCCCCACTCCCTGCCGCCCCGGACCGTGACCCTGCACGGCTACATCACCAGCGCCACCGATTCCACCCGTGAGTTGCCGGAGTATCTCGCCCCGCTTCCGCCGGGCCGTCACGATCTCATGGTGGGGGCCTCCACCTACCGGGTGGCGGTGGCGGATCGGGATGAGTCGCGTTATTATTTTCTCTACGACACCTCGCTGCAGCACCGGCGCGAGGAACGGTTTTTGTTGTTGGTGGCGATCAGCATTCTGGCCATCGTGTTGATCTCGGCGGTGGGGGGGTTTTGGCTGGTGGGCGGGGTGATCGCGCCGGTGACCGAGTTGGCCCGCAAGGTCAAGGATCGTTCGCCGGATCTCTGGTCGCTGCGTCTGGCGGATGCCTTTGCCCAGGATGAGGTAGGGGAGCTGGCTCACGCCTTTGATCTCCATCTGGCCCGTCTGCGTGCCTTCATGGAGCGGGAGCGGGCTTTCACCGCGGATCTCAGTCATGAGCTGCGCACCTCGTTGGCGGTGATTCTCGGGGCCACCGAGATCCTGATGTCCGACGATGCCTTGTCCGACAAGCAGCGTGCGCGGGTGGAGCGGGTGGAGCGTGCCGCGCGGGACATGGCAGAGATGGGTTCCGCATTGTTGCTCATGGCGCGCGAGGAGCGGGCGTTGGCCTTGGACGAGCAGGCGCCGGTGGCCGAGGTGGTGACCGAGGCGGTGGAGAAGCATCGTTTCCTGTTGAAGAACAAACCGATTCAGCTCGTGGTGCGTGCGGATCCGGCTTTGCGTGTTGCCGTGGATCGAGGTTTGTTGTTCATCGCGGTGGCCAATCTGATCCGCAACGCCTTTGCCTACACCGAACAGGGGGAGATTCACATCCTGCTGGAGGGGAACACTTTGACCATTCGCGATACCGGTCGTGGTTTGCGGGCCCGGCAGGCGGACGCTTTGTTGCCGCGTCATCTCACCCAGCATCAGGGAGCCGGCATTGGTCTCACGTTGGTCAAGCGTATCTGCGAACGGTTTGGTTGGGGATTTTCCCTGGAGGGGCAGGAGGGGGTTGGCACCACGGCAGTGATGCGGTTTGCGGTTTGATGGGGGTGGAGAAGATGGGAAGCCCCCCTGCAATCGCCCTGTTTCCCGCCTTAACCTCCCATCAACCCGCCATCAACCCCCTGCAATCGCTTTTTTCCCGCCTTAACCTCCCATTAACCCGCCATTAACCCCCCATTCACCCACCCTGGCCCAAACTCGCCCGCATCGTCAATCGAACGGGAGAACGTTTTGCCATGGGTACGCCAGATCTCACCACACACCCCCTGCTCACACGCCTGCCTCCCCTCCAATGGTGGCATCGGGTCACACGCGACACCCTCAAGGCCGACCTCATCGCCGGCCTGACCGGAGCCATCGTCGTCCTGCCCCAGGGGGTCGCCTTCGCCGCCATCGCCGGCATGCCCCCGGTCTACGGCCTCTATGCCGGCATGGTCCCGGCCATCGTGGCCGCCCTGTTCGGCTCCTCCTGGCACCTGGTCTCCGGACCCACCACCGCCGCCTCGATCGTGCTCTTCTCCATGCTCTCCCCTCTGGCCGAACCAGGGAGCGAACTCTATGTCCGACTGGCCCTGACCCTCACCCTCATGGTCGGAATCACCCAACTCGCCCTCGGCTTCATGCGCCTCGGGGTGCTGGTCAATTTCATCTCCCACTCGGTAGTGATCGGTTTCACCTCGGGAGCGGCACTCCTGATCGCCTCCAACCAGCTCCAGAACTTCTTCGGCATCCCCATCCCGCCCGGAAGCAACCTCATCCAGGCCGCGACCCATCTCGCCGGACACCTCGACACCCTGAATCCCTGGATCACCACGGTCGGGCTGACCACTCTGGCCGCCGGGCTGCTCTGCCGACGGCGGCTGCCGAAAATCCCCTACATGATCGTGGCCATGATCAGCGGCGCCTTGACGGCCTGGCTCCTCGAAACCCTGCTCCCGACACCCACCGGCATCACCCATGTCGGCGCCCTCTCCGCCCAACCGCCCCCCCTTTCCATGCCCGACCTGTCGCTGTCCACCCTGCGCACCCTGGCTCCCGGAGTCGTCGCCGTCACCCTGCTCGCCCTCACCGAGGCCATCTCCATCGCCCGCGCCATGGCCCTGCGCTCCGGACAGAACCTGGACGCCGATCAGGAGTTCATCGGTCAGGGACTCTCCAACCTGATCGGCAGCTTCTTCTCCGCCTATGTGGCCACCGGCTCGTTCAACCGCAGCGGGCTGAATTACGACGCCGGAGCCCAAACCCCACTCTCGGCGACCTTCTCCGGCGTGATCCTCATCGGTCTGGTCTCCCTGATCGCACCCCTGGCCCAACACCTCCCGAATGCCGCCATGGCCGGCGTGCTTTTTCTGGTCGCCTGGGGCCTGATCGATTGGCATCACATCCAGAAAACCCTCCAGGCCAGCCGCTCCGAGGCCCTTATCCTCATCTCGACCTTTCTCGGCACCCTGTTCCTGAACCTGGAACTGGCCATCCTGCTCGGCGTCATGCTCTCCCTGGGCATTCACCTGGCGCGCACCTCCCATCCGCGCGTCTCGTTCCGCATTCCCGATCCCCAACACCCCAGACGCCGCTTCATGTCCGCATCCCAAGGCACCGAGTGTCCGCGCATCCGGATCGCGCGGGTGGACGGCTCGCTCTTCTTCGCCGCCATCGGCGCCGTCCAGAAACAGCTCGAACAACACGCACCACCCCAGATCCATCTCGTGCTGGTGGCCTCGGGGATCAACTTCATCGACCTCTCCGGCGCGGAGTTCCTGGCCCAGGAGGCCGGCAAACGTCGCCTGGCCGGCGGCAGCCTTTCGATCGTGCGCCTCAAGGAACTGCCCCGCGCCACCCTGGAACGGGGTGGATTCCTGAAAACGATCGGTGCGGAGAATCTCTACAACGCCAAGCTGGATGCGATCCAGACCATCTTCGCCCGCATGGATCCGGCGGGCTGTGCCGCCTGCCCCTGGAGCGTCTTCGCGGAGTGCGAGGCGATCACGAAAGGGGCGCCCGAATCGACCGCGCGGATTCTCCCCCTCTCCCCGCCGCTGGCGGCATGATCCTCCACTTTCCACCATCCAGGGCCAAGCTCATGATCACCCGACCCGAACGGATCATCGCCATCGTCGAACCCCTGCCCGCCGGCGAAACCATGGCCCGACGCATCCTGGGCCTGTTGCGCGAAACCCCGGTCCGCGAACTGCTGTGGGTGACACTCACCGGCCCGCTCGGACTGGAGTTCGATGGCAGTCAACTGCCCCTGATCACCCCATCCGAATGGCTCCACCAGACCCAGGAGAGTCTCCAGTGCCGTTGGCATGACCTGTCGCGACGCATCGAAATGCCGCGCTGGCGTTTCATGCTGGTGCCGGGCGCGGTCAATCCCGCCCTCGCCGAACTCTCCGCCACCTGGAGCGCGGATCGGATCATGCTCTCCCAGGCGGACTGGCCGGTGGTTTCCGGGCAGGATGCACCCGCCTGGATGTTCCCGCCCCGCGCGCTCACCGGAACCCCGCATCTGCTTCCCAACCCACCGGGACTGCTGGCCCGTTCGCTTGCCGACCTGCGCGCGCTCGTGGGTCAATCCTGGTGACGCGAAGCGCCGACGCGCTGCAAACACCCCTCTGGCAAGATTTTGTGACGTTAAGACGTTTTTAACGTCGTCTTAACGTTCGGTTAACCCAGATCTTGCCAGACTCCCTCCCGAGCCGGATGCCACGCGGAGCGCCCCACAAGAGCCCCTTGCATCCCGCCCTTCTGTCTTCATCGACGATCCATTCGGGAGCGAATCATGTCTGCTGACGGCCAAAAATCCAGGGATTTTCGCAAGCTTCTGCTCTGGGGACTCCTTTCCGTCGTCCTGTATGGCCTGCTGTGGATCTTTGAAAGTGAGATTCTCGCCCTTTCGGCGAATGGCCGTTGGTACTTCTCCGTCCCGATCGCCATCGCCTTCCTTTTCTCTTTCGTCCATGGCCATTTCACTGCGGAATTCTGGGACAGTCTCGGCATCCAGGCCAAAAAATGAAGTTGCCACGTCACGATTCAGGCCCCCGCTCTTCAAAAAAGCGTTTTTTCGCGCTTGCGGCGCCTTTTTCGCAAAAGACGCGAAAAAGGCTTCTTTGAGAAGAGCGCGCTCAAGTCAAAAACAACGTCCCAAGGGCTTTGCCCTTGGATCCCACCAGGGGCCATTGGTCCCTGGACCCCGAAAGGTAGGGGTCCTGAATAGTGAAGTTTCCACGACACGACGCAATCGTTTAACAGGAACGGATATCATGGAATCGCTCAATTTCATCCAACTGGATATGGTCAACGCACTTTATCTCTTCATCGTCGGCTTCGTCGGTGGACTGGTGAGCGGTTTCATCGGCTCGGGTGGGGCCTTCGTGCTGACTCCGGCCATGATGAGCCTGGGCGTACCGGGCATCGTCGCCGTGGCCAGCAACATGTGCCACAAATTTCCCAAGGCCCTGGTCGGCGCCCTCAAACGGGCCCGCTATGGTCAGGTGGATGTCAAGATGGGGTTGATCATGGGGATCTCCGCCGAAGCGGGCGTTCTCACCGGCGCCCACTTCCAGGAGCTGATCAAGCAACGCTTCGGCGACATCGGCTCGAATCTCTACGTCTCGGTGGCCTTCGTGCTGGTACTCGGCATCGTCGGAGGGTTCGTGATGCGCGATACCATCAAAACCCATCGCGCCGGGGTCGCCGAGGAGGAGAAACCCGGACGCCTGGCCCTGTGGGTGCAAAGCATCCACATTCCGGGCACCATGGTCCATTTCAAGAGCATCAACGCCTCCATCTCGATCCTCTTCACCCTCCCGCTCGGCTTCGCCACCGGATTGCTCGCCGCCACCATCGCGGTGGGAGGGTTCATCGGTGTGCCGGCCCAGATCTATGTTCTGGGTCTCAACAGCCTCATGGCCTCGGCCACCGAGCTGGTGATCGCCTTTGTGATGGGCCTGGGCGGCACGATCAAATTCGCCTGGAGCGGCTACGTGGACATCCGTCTGGCCATGATCATCCTGGCGGGATCGCTCTTCGGGATCCAGCTCGGCGCCATCGGCACCACCTACGTCAAGCCCTTCATGATCAAGCTGGTGATGGGGGTGATCATGCTCACCGTGATGGTGAGCCGTGCCCTGGTGATCCCGGTCTATCTCTCCCAGCTGGAGATCCTGCCACCCATGGATCCGACCACCATGAGCCTGTTGAAGAACGTCAGTTTCCTGGTGATGATCCTCGCCCTGGCCCTGGGCGCCGGCATCATCGTCACCGCGCTCATCCATGGCCGCCGCGCCGCCAGACTCGAAACGCTCCGGAAACCCATGGCCATTGCCGTGAAACCCACCGTGTGATCCAGACCGATCGGAGGTCCGAGATGGAGCTTTTCCCGCGCATCCTGGTCGTTCTCGATCCGAATGCCGATCCGGACCGACTGATCCGAACCGCCTTGCAAATCGGCAACCGGCATGCGCGCACCCAACTGTTTTTCGTCTCCCATCTGGATCCCGCGCGCGCGCCAAGGCGGTTGCAAATGGATGGGGACGACGGCGCCGATTCCGAGGAAGCTGCTTGCACAGCCTTGAAATCGAAACTGGATGCGTTGGGATGCGACTGGCCATCCACCCGGATCGCCACGGCCCACTCCCCCCATGAGGTACTCCCCTTGGCCTGGGCATGGCGTGCCACGCTGATCCTGTCCGATCCGGCCAGCGCCCGTGAGGTACGGCAAGGGTGGTTCCCCTGGCTGCACGCTCCCATCCCCCTGCCCTGTCCGCTGCTGGTCGTGCAGAGCGAGACCATCCCCCCTCTTCTGCCCTGGCGTGGATGGTTGCATCGGCTGCGCCAGGTGTGGCCATCGTCGCGGAATGTGGCACCGCTCGGTCCTTCCACCGGCCATTGAGTGGCCTGCGCACCGTCGGGACGCGTGCGATCCAGTGAGTCCTGGCGGATCGGGAGCGGGATCTTGCCGTGTTGGGAATGGTGGCGTGGGAAAATCGCGATGCGCGGGAAGGGGTGACACCGGCGCTTGCCCGCAACCGCCGGATCGGATTCCGGGGCAAGGGCGTCGCCCTTCCCCCGCACCGCTACCGCTTCTTGACCGGCAGCTCCTGCCGTGCCCGCAAATGGGTCCGAATGACCGCCAACGTCTCCTCCGGCCCGCGATCCAGCGTGCCACACTCGACGAACAGAATGTGCTTGCCACGCAACCGGCAGGTGAGGTGAAACACCCTGGCCCAGATGGTTTCGTTGCCAGCCGGCTCGTAATCGGGATGCAACCCCAACACCACGCCACGTAACAGATATTTCAGAATTCCCGGCGGCTGATACGCCTCGACGATGAACGACCATCGCAACGGCGCCACCATCAACCGGATGTCGTGAATCCCCCCGAAATTGATCCGTACCAGGGCCCGACAGCCCGGAACCAACAAACGCCGCACGGCCAGGAAGGTCACAATCGCCCCAACCCCCCAGAAGAAGGGTCGCAAGACCCCGGCCAGGAGATGCGGCGGTTCCAAAAGAGTCCCCCACCCCATCAACTCCCCCAACCCATTGCCCAGCATGGCCAGTCCGCACACCAGCATCGCCCCAACATGGTTGTCGCTGGAGAGCAGTTCCAGATTCACCGGAATTACCTCATGTGCATCACCTGCCATGCAATCCACTCCATTTTGTGCTTCCGGTCTGAAACAAAATTTCCAATTTTCGACAAAAAAGACTTGACGCCCACCTTTGGAGTCACTATCTTACGCTCATGCTGCACTGCAACATAAACATTCGCTTCCAGCGCGACTCCACCGTACCCACTCTCCATACCATGAGGACACGGACATGAATAGCGACAAAATCACCAAAAAGATGACCGACATGACCCGGATGATGCTCGATTCGATCACCGAGTTGCAAAAGATCAACGACAACACGGTGCGCGAGCTTGCCCGTCATCAGCTCGACTCCATCGAAGAGTTCAACACCGCCGGTGCCCGTCAGTTGGATCAACTGGCCGGAGCCAAATCCCCGAAGGAGCTGTTGGCCGCCCAGACCGAAATCGCCTCCGAAATCGCCAAGGATATGCGCGAGAACACCATGCGCGCCATGGAGATCCTGACCCAGGGTCAGAAGGAGCTGAAGGTCTTCCTGGAGAAGAACGTACAGCAATTCATCGAGAAAACCAAGATCAAAGACTGACGCTTCCACGCAAGGCTGTCCGGTCATGCCCGACAGCCAACGATGGCCATGGACAGCCCAGACGCGCGGCCATGACGAGAACCCGGTGCGAATGGAGTTGAACCGGGTGCCCCGGCCAGGAGATGCGGCGGTTCCAAAAGAGTCCCCCACCCCATCAACTCCCC
>NZ_JBZVFG010000062.1:13997-18533 GCF_058402785.1 Candidatus Magnetaquiglobus sp. | reverse complement strand
CCATGGAACTCCCGAAGGGAGGTCCATGGTACGGGGGGTGTGGGGGTTCTCCCCCATCATGCCAAGTTACCATGGAACTCCCGAAGGGAGGTCCATGGTACGGGGGGTGTGGGGGTTCTCCCCCATCATGCAAGTTACAACGCCGCCCGCATGTCCTCTCCGGTCGTAAGCCGTTCATTGTCCACGCACAAGGTTTGAGAAACGCCCATGGGCACGGTCAGCAGACGCGGCGACAAGAGCAAGGAGGCGATCGAACCGGATCTTTTCGCGCCGGTCGCCGTGGATACCCGCGAACCCGATCTGTACATCGAACCGAACGACCGTCCGGGCGCCCTCCCCACGACCCACCCCCCCTCAGGCGCCTCCTTGGGCGGTGGACCGTTCATCGGACCCAACGACCGTCCGGACGCCATCCCCGCGCCACCGCCCCCACCCAAAACGGCTCCGTCCAAGGGGAGACCGACTCCCGGCAAACCCGTTTCCAAAACGCCACCGCCCAAAAAATCCAGCGGCTTTCTGTGGCGCTGGACCAAACGGTTGTTCCTGCTCGGCCTGTTGGGGATCGTGCTGGGCATCGGCGCGGTCTGGGCGATCTATCTGCACTACTCCGAGGGGTTGCCGACCTTGAACGGTCTGGCCGATTACCGCCCCAATCTCCTCACACGCGTCTACGCACGCGATTACCAGTTGATGGGCGAGTTCTACATCCAACGCCGGCTGTTCATCCCGCGCGCGGAGATGCCGCAACGCCTGGTCGATGCGGTGCTGGCCATCGAAGACTCGCGCTTCTATCAACACCCCGGCATCGACATGACCGGCATCGCCCGCGCCGTGGTCGCCAATCTCAAGGCCGGTGGCCGCCGGCAAGGAGCCTCGACCATCACCCAGCAGGTGGCCCGCACCTTCCTGCTCACGTCGATCAAAAGCTTCGAACGCAAGGTCAAGGAGATCATCCTCTCCCTGCAGATCGAAAAACGCTTTTCCAAGGACGAGATCCTCGAACTCTACCTCAACCAGATCTATATGGGCGCCGGTGCCTACGGCATGGGCGCCGCGGCCCACGCCTACTTCGGTCGCGACGTGTCGGAACTCTCCCTCGGCCAGATGGCCATGCTCGCCGGCCTGCCCAAGGCACCCAGCTACTACAGCCCGTGGCGTGATCCCGAGAAAGCCAAGGCGCGCCAGAAACTGGTCCTCAACCGCATGATGGAACTGGGCCTGGCCACCGCCGAGGAGGTCAACGAGGCGATCGAGGCGCCGCTCAACCTGGTGCGTCCCAAGGAGTCCCTGGAACAGGTGGCCCCGCACTACCTCGAGCATGTGCGCCGCACCATCCTGGACGAATGGGGCAGCGACCAACTGTTCAACGGCGGACTGGAAGTGCATACCGCCCTGGATCCGCGTCTGCAACGGGCGGCCCAGCACGCGGTCCACAAGGGACTCACCGACTACGACCGCCGCCACGGCTATCGCGGCCCGTTGACCCGTCTGGCCGATCACGGCCCGCGTGGACGGCAGGGGTGGCTCAAAAGCCACGAGAAAAGCCGGCCCACCACCGCCGGATATGTCCATGCCCTGATCCTGGAAATCCCCAAGCAGGGCCCGGCCCTGGCCATGCTCACCAACGGCAAGGAGATCCAGCTCCCCTTCGAGGGGATGAAATGGGCCCGCCCGAAACGCAAGGATGCCAAGGACAGCCGCGACGGCAAGGATCTCGGTCCCACGCCCAAAAAGATCGCCGACGTGCTCGCTCCGGGCGACGTGGTGCTGGTCGATCCGCCGGAAGGCAAGCGCACCCACTACGCCCTCGCCCAGGAACCGATCGCCGAGGCGGCCCTGGTGAGCATGGATCCGCACACCGGTCAGGTGTGGGCGATGGTGGGCGGCTACGACTTCGCGCGCAGCGAGTTCAACCGCGCCATCCAGAGTCAGCGTCAACCGGGATCCTCGTTCAAACCGTTCATCTACACCGCGGCCATGGAGAAAGGGTTCTCCCCGGTCGATCGCATCGATGACAGTCCCCTGCCGATCACCTACCGCGACCCGAACACCGGCGAGTCGAAGGTGTGGCAGCCGGAAAACTACGAACGCAAATACTACGGTCCCACCACCCTGCGCGTGGCCCTGACCCACTCGCGCAACCTGGTGACCGTGCGCATCGCCAAAAGCATCGGCATCCCGCAAATCGCCGTCTACCTGAAGAACTTCGGCCTGGAGATCCCGGCGGAACGGCAGGATCTCTCCCTGTCGCTCGGCTCCATGGGCTTCTCCCCGCTCAAGATGACCGCGGCCTACACCGCCTTCGCCAACGGCGGCAAGCGGGTCGAACCGGTCTACATCACCCGCGTGCAGGACCGCTTCGGACGCACCGTGTTCCGCCACTCCGGCGGCGACTGCCAACTCTGCCACCAGGAGCCGGAACGGATCATCCCGCAGGCGGGCGAGTCCCCGAGCACCCCGAAATTCGGCAAGCCGGCCCTCAATCCGGCCAGCGTCTACCAGGTGGTCAACCTGATGAAGGGGGTGGTGCGCTACGGCACGGCACGCAAGGCCTTGGTGCTCAACCGTCCCATCGCCGGCAAGACCGGCACCACCAACGACTATCGCGATGCCTGGTTCATCGGCCTGGCCCCGTCACTGGTGGCCGGGGTGTGGGTAGGCATGGACGACTTCTCGATTCTGGGCGAAACCGGCGGCACCGCCGCCTTGCCCATCTGGATCGACTACATGCAGGAGGCCTTGAAGGATCAGCCGGTCACCGATTTCACCGTGCCGCCCGGCATCTCGCTGGAGGAGATCGACGGCGAAACGGGTGAACTGCCCTCGGCGCAAACCACACAACGGGTATTCGAGGCCTTCAAGGCCGGTCAGATGCCTCTGACCACCGCGGCCACCCAGGAGAGCGGCGGTTCGGGCTGGCATGCGCCGGAAGGCTCCGAAGAGGAGGTGCTCACCTCGGATCCATCCGCGGACGGGACGACCGGTCAACCGACCAACGTTCCCTCCTCCTGGGGCAACGCTCCGACAGGTGGCAAGCCGACCCCGGCCCCGACGGGCGGCGTCCCCTCCTCCTCCTGGGGCAACGCCCCGGCGGGTGGCAAGCCGTCTCCGGCGACGACCGCGACCAAACCGGCACCCGCGCCGGTGACCGGCACCAAACAACCAACCCCAACCCCGGCCACCCCTCCGGCGGAGAGCGTCCCCTCCTCGTCCTGGACCATCCTGCCGCTGGATGATGCGCCCGCCGCTCCACCAGCCCCCGCAGTTCCCTCATCTTCCTGGAACACCCCCCCGGCGGCCACGGCTCCCTCATCTTCCTGGAACAGCGCCCCGGCGACGAACAAACCGGCTCAGGCAACCAAACCGGCCCCGGCCCAGGCAACCAAACCGGCTCCGGTTCAAGCGACCAGGCCGGCCCAGACCGCTCCACCCCCCGCGAGCGGTCGCCCCCATCCTCCGGCCACCGGTCGCCAGGGCCAGGGCGATATGGACGGCGGATTGTACTGACCTCATCCCGAGGCCCGCGCGGTTTGTCCTGTCCGCGCGGGCCGGATTTCCGGTTGTCCCCTCCGGATTCCCGGACTCCCCACCAACTCCAACAGCCCGCACATTTCTCTTGCCCAATGGCACGTCTTGACGGATGATACCCGGAAACGGTTCTCAAGGACGGCGAAAGGATAACCTGGGTGGGCAACACCGACTGGCACAATCTGGTTGGGGCAACCCTCAAGGAGCTGTTGGAACCGGTTGGGATCGAAGTCCGCATGGAAGTGCCGGTCACCATCGCGCCTCCCAGGGCGGACCTGATTCTGATCCGGCGTCAGCAGGGAGGCTGGACCGAAGCCCAACGCCTGTTCCTGGCGGACGGATTGGTGGATCTGGAAGCCGATCATATTCTGGTGGAGTTGAAGATCACCGAAAGCCTGACGGAGGATGCGCTCACCTGGTTGTCGATGTATGACACCTTGTTCCTGGAGAGCGCGGGTCTGCAAAGGGGGCAGTTGCAGAGTGTTTTGATCGCGGCCATCACGCCACGGCCAGAGTTCCTGGAGCGCTTCGCCTTTCTCCCGTTCGGACCCGGCGGGGTCTACGCGAGCCAACCGCTCTGGGGCGGAACGATCCGTCTGATTCTGTTGAACGAACTGTCGGACGAAAAACGGAACGCACCGCTGAAGTGCTTTGCCAGCCGCCAGGCGGAGAGAAAAAAGGCGTTTGAGACCATCAAACAGACCGGCCTGTTTCGAATTTCGGTGACGTTTGGTCAAACTGTTATCGGCTTATGGAGGTTGCTCATGCAAGGTTCGTTGAACAGCCCGGAGATGGAAGGGGTCAGCCCGGAGCAGGTGGCGCTGCTCGGCAGGGAGTGGTTCGATTTCCTGCTGGACGTCATGCCCGAAGAGGAGTTGATCGCCATCCCGAAACTGGAGCAGCTGGTTCTGCAAGGCCGCCAGGAAGGGATCCGGATTGGGGAACTGAGAGGAGAACTGAGAGGGGAACTGAGAGGGGAACTGAGAGGGGAACTGAGAGGGGAACTGA
>NZ_JBZVFG010000062.1:0-13897 GCF_058402785.1 Candidatus Magnetaquiglobus sp. | reverse complement strand
GAACTGAGAGGGGAACTGAGAGGGGAACTGAGAGGGGAACTGAGAGGGGAACTGAGAGGGGAACTGAAAGGCGAGGCCAGACTCCTGACCAGCCTTCTCGAACACCGCTTCGGCGCACTCCCAGACTGGATCCAGGAGCGAATCGCCAAGGCGGACTCCTCCCTGATCGAGGCGTGGAGTCTCCGCTTCGTGGACGCGCAATCCCTGGAAGAGATCTTCTCGGATTAGCTTTTCCGCGGGACATCGGTCATGGTATTGGCCGCGCCGGCTTCGTATCGGCTGGCGGATCAAACGCCAATCCGGATCCCATCGAACCCTGGAAGGGTACAGCCCGCGGATCAAACGCCAATCCGGATCCCATCGAACCCTGGAAGGGTACAGCCCCATGATCGGCAGCTGAATTCCGGATCCAGGGACACCTCCCGGATTCCCATTGAACGATCATGGTGCCACCCAGGAAATCCGGCAGGTTCCAAACGACGCGGGCGTCCCCTGTTCAAGAGGACGCCCGCTCGTCATGAACGATCGATGGAAACGTCAGCGCACCAGAATATACGACGCCCCCTTGGCGTTGCAGACCGGGCAGCGCTCCGGAGGAGGACCGAACTCGGTGTGGCCGCAGACCGGGCAGATGTGGAAGCTGTCCGCCGCCAGATCCTTGCCGCCGCGCAAGGCGGCGATCGCCTGTTCGAAGAGCTGGCCGTGGATCTTCTCCACCTCCATGGCATACCGCATCCCCTGGGCGGCGCGGGTCTCCCCTTCGGCCTCGGCGGCGGCCACCATGCCGGGATACATCTCGTTGACCTCATAATTCTCGCCGGCCACCGCCTCCGTGAGGTTGGTCAGGGTGTCACCCACCCCGCCCAGATTGCGCAGATGGGTGTGGGCATGGATCGTCTCCGCCTCGGCCACCGCCCGGAACAGCCCGGCGATCACCGGATACCCCTCTCTCTCCGCCTGTTGGGCAAAGGCGAGATACTTGCGGTTGGCCTGACTTTCGCCGGCAAAGGCGGTCTTGAGATTCTGTTTGGTTTCCATGGTATTGCAAAAGCTCCTGTTCGTCTGTGAATGATGCGTGCCCGGCGTGCGACGCCTGTCGCGGTGCCGTCACTTCGCCTCGGAGGTCATGATGATCGGTTTGGGGGTGCTCCCGGTGCTGACAGGCAGGATGGGATACTCGACCTTGGGTTGATCACCCGTCAACGTGGTCAGAAAGGCCGTGATCGATTTTACCTCGGGGTCGGTGAGCTTCTGGCCCAGCTGGCTCTGACCCATGATCGCCACCGCCTGCTCCAGACTCCACACCTTGCCGGAGTGGAAATAGGGTCCGGTGAGGGCGATGTTGCGCAACGGCGCGGCCCGGAATACATACGAGTCGTTCGCGGTCTTGGTCACCGCAAAGCGACCCTGATCGCCGGGGGGCAGGATCTCGGCGCCCGGCTTCTCCACCACGCCGAAGGGGTAATAGTCCTGTCCGCCCATATTCACCCCGTTGTGGCAGCTCGAACACCCCTTCTCCATGAACAGAGCCAGACCTTTCTGCTCCTCGGCGGTCAACGCCTCGCGCTTGCCGCCCAGAAACTGGTCGAATCGGGCATTCGGAGTGATCAGGGTCGCCTCGAACACCTCGATCGCCTTGGCCATGTTGTCAAAACTCACCGGCTCCTTCTCCCCCGGAAACGCCTTGCCGAACTGGGTCACATACTCTGGAATCGAACGCAGGCTTTTCTCCACCTGCTCGGGTTTGTTGTTCATTTCCACCCCGGCCTGCACCGGTCCCTTGGCCTGGGCCTTGAGATCTTCGGCCCGGCCATCCCAGAACTGCGCCACGTTGAACACCGCGTTCAACGCCGTCGGGGCGTTGCGCGGTCCCTTGGCCCAACCGTGACCCACCGAGGTCTCCAGATTGTCGTCCCCTCCCATGCCGACGTTGTGACAGGTATTGCAGCTGATCAGATGGCTGGCCGAAAGGCGCGGATCGAAAAAGAGCATCTTGCCCAGGGTCACCTTGTCCGGATTGGAGGGGTTGTTCTTGATCTCCGGGGCCGAGGCGGGAATCGGCTTGAACTGCTGGCGGGCCTGCTCGAGAAGATCCGCTCCGGCCACCCCCTCCCCGACCCCGATCAGGCTCAACAGGGCGGCCAGGGTCAGGATGCGGACGGGATTGGCAAGACGAGAGCCCGCGTCGGACAGATGCGGCGCGGACACGACGTGGGGGATTGCGGAGGCGGATTGGATCATGTTCGGGGCTCCCAGGGTGGAGGTTTTGTGAATGGTCTGGGAGAAGGGTAGGTATTAACTATCGATCGGTCCAATACTATTTCGATATGTTATCGATAGTCGCCTTCTATCGTTCAAGTCACCGCGATTGTTCCAGGCGGCAGGGAGCGACGCGCGGCCAGGGCGAGGGCCTCGATGGCCTCACGGTTGGGAAAGCTGCTCCGCCAGGCCAGGGCCACGCGCCGGCTCGGCGCCGGGGGGGCGAAGGGGACATAGCGGACCAGATGATCCTCACGGACCGGACAGGCATTCAGGTTGCACAACAGGCTGTTCAACGAGGACTGGGGCAGCACCGACACCCCGGCGCCGGTGGCCACCATATGCCGGACCGTCTCCAGGGAGGTCCCCTCGATGATGTTGCGGGCGCCGCCGGAGCTGCTATCCAAGCGCATGCACTCCGGGCAGATGTCCAGCACCTGATCGCGAAAGCAGTGCCCCTTGCCGAGCAGGATCAACTGGGTGAGGGCCAGATCATCCCCATTCAGGTCATCGCGGCGCTCCCAGGGGTGTCCGGCGGGCACGGCGGCCACAAAGGACTCGTCATAAAGGGGGAACACCTCCAACCCGTGTTCCTGAAACGGAAACGAGATGAAGATGGCATCCAGATCGCCACGTTTGAGCCGTTCGGTGAGGATGGCGGTGAAGTTCTCCTCGATGAGCAGTTTCATGCGCGGTGCCACGGCATGGAAGGCTGCCGCGAGTCCGGGGAAAAGATAGGGGCCGACGGTGAGGATGGCGCCGATGCGCAGGGAGCCGGCCAGGGGATCGGCGCACTCCTGGGCGACGCGCCGGATCCGCTCCACCGACTCCAGGGCGGCACGCATCGCCTCCAGCACGAGTTGGCCGTGACGGGTGACCTTGATTTCGTTGCGGGAGCGTTCGAACAGCGGGACGCCAAGCTCCTCCTCCAGAGACTTGACCGCCACGCTCAGGGAGGGCTGACTGACATGGCACAGATCCGCCGCGCGGTTGAAGTTGCGCGCCCGCGCCACGGCCAGGGCATACTCGATCTGTCGAAGGTTCATGCCGGGAGGTTCATGCCGAAGGGGTCGGGCCGGCAGTGGGCCGGTGCGTTGATGCCGAAGGGGTCGGGCCGGCAGCGGGCCGGTGCGTGATGCCGAAGGGATCAGGCCGGCGCTTCCACCGGAATCGGCAGGATGGCCTGACGCATCTTGACCAGGGCGCGTTGTTCCAGCTGGCGCACCCGCTCCCGCGACACCCCGAGCTTGCGTCCGATCTCCTCGAGGGTGAGGGGCGAGTCGTCGAGGATTCGCCAGGTGATGATGGCCCGTTCCCGATCGTTGAGGGCGCGTAGCGCCTCGATGGCGGCACGGCGGTTCAGGTTGGCGCTTTCGGCGGCCAGCAGCATCACCTCCTGATTGCCGCGCGCGTCGGGAATCAGGTTTTGCAGCTCCTCCCCATCCTCCAGGGTCTGACGGTTGAGGGAGTCGTCCCGGTTGGCCAGCCGGCCATCCATTTCCAGGATATCCCGGGTACGGGCGCCGAGTTTCTCGCCCAGCAGGCGGGCCTCTTCGTGATCCAGCCGTTCGATGGAGCGTTTGTTTCGCCGCAGACTGAAAAAGAGTTTGCGCTGCATGGCCGTGGTGCCGATCTTGACCAGGCTCCACGAGCGCAGGACGAACTCCTGGATCGAGGCGCGGATCCACCACATGGCGTAGGTGGCCAGACGGAACCCTTTATAAGGATTGAATTTTTTTACCGCCTGCATGAGCCCCAACGACCCTTCCTGCACCAGATCCATCAGCCGGAAGCCGTAATCCACATACTCCCTGGCGATCTTGACCACATAGCGCAGGTAGGACGACACCAGCCGATGGGCGGCCTCCAGATCGGCATGATCGTGGAAGCGCACCGCCAACGCGAACTCCTCTTCCGGGGTCAACAGGGGGAATTGGTTGATCTCTCCCAGATATCGGACCAGATCGCCCTGATCGGCCACCGGAACCAAGGATGTTGTCGTCGTGGGTTTCATGCCACCTCGTGAACGT
The DNA here is from genome assembly GCF_058402785.1 of Candidatus Magnetaquiglobus sp. Lineage (NCBI taxonomy): Bacteria > Pseudomonadati > Pseudomonadota > Magnetococcia > Magnetococcales > Candidatus Magnetaquicoccaceae > Candidatus Magnetaquiglobus > Candidatus Magnetaquiglobus sp. Next base: position 9,608 of record NZ_JBZVFG010000062.1, on the reverse strand, counting down.
GCTAGACTGCGCGGGTCGAGCGGGAAATGGGATGAGGCTCCGCGCTCGCGGGATGAGACGCCTCTTGCGAACGATCCTTATTATGCAATGGAGTATTGTATGTCAGCAGGTGCCCTGGTCAAGGGATGGTTGCGTTCCGCACTTTTTTTCACCTTCTTCGTCATTGGAATCACGTTCTTCGGTCTTGCGATCACGGTGGCCTGGCCAATCACCAACGTCGCCCAACGTCGCCGGCTCGCCAGTCGCTGGTCCGCCTTCACGCGCCGCATCCTGGCCATCACCTGCGATCTGCACGAGAACATCGAAGGGATGGAGAATCTACCCCCGCCCCCTTACGTGATCCTGGCCAAGCATCAATCCGCCTGGGAGACTGCGGCCTTCGTCTCCCTGTTTCATCCATGCGTCCAGGTACTCAAGCAGAGCCTCACCTGGATCCCGGTCTTCGGCTGGGCGCTCAAGGCCACCCACCAGATCGCCATCGATCGCGGTCGCGGCGTGGCCGCCCTGCACCGACTCCACGAACAGGGGACCGAACAGCTCTCCGAACACGTCGCGGTGCTGATCTTTCCGGAGGGCACCCGCTCCGCACCCGGCACCACCGGCAAATATCATCCGGGCGGTGTCTCCCTGGCCCTGGCGGCGGGCGCCCCGATCGTGCCCGTGGCCCACAACGCCGGTCTGTTCTGGCCGCGCCGCTCCTTCCTCAAAAAACCCGGCACCATCCGGGTGCGCATCGGTCCGCCCATCCCCACCGAGGGGTTGAGCCGCGCCGATCGCAAGGGGTTGGTCCAGAAGGTCGAGGAGACCATCGAATCCATGACACGCCACCTGGAATCCATGCCTTCGGAATGACCCCACCCGCGACATCGCGCGGCCCTGGGTCCGGATCCCCGTTTTTTTTTCGATTTACTCCCGTCGCGTAGCTGCTACAATGGACGGATGAATTTCGCGGTCTGGATGACAAGTCGAGAATGACGGACAAGGGAGAGCCAAGCATGGATGTCGCCGGCAAGAAATTGCAGGAAAAAGATGTGTTCGAAAACACGGTGTCGCTGGTCAAGGAGCTGTACGGCAAGGAGAGCTTCTGCAACCGGATCAAGTCCGATCAGGCGGTCATCGACGTGGATGTGGAACAGGGCTGCACCAAGAGCGTCATGCTCGAATACGGAAAATTCATCGTCTCCCGCGATGCCAAGGATGTCAACGGCAACTACGTCAAACACGACATCCTCAAGGATCCGCAATCCTTCGAACAGTTCGTGTTCGTGGAGAAGTTTTACGAGTATATCGACTGCAAAATCAACGACCTGACCGAATACGAAATCTCCCTGCGCGAATACGAAAGCCTGCTCAAGTTCTCCCAGATCACCGCCAATCTCAATTACAAGATGTTCCCCGCCCTGATGGAGTTCTTCAAGAAGGATTGCATCAACACCTTCAAATCCGTGTTCTCCAAGGATCAGGCCAAAATCCTCAACATGCGCCTCGGCGAAATGCTGATGGATCACATGCCCTGAAAACGGATCCGATCCCCGTCTGGCGATCCCATGCTCCCCCTGCAAGCGGATGCCGGCGATCCCGCGCCCCCGCAAGCGGGATGATTCGCGCGGCCCGTCACCAGGCCGCTTTCACGCCGCGAACACCTCCGGATAGTCGCGGCAGGCCTGACGGAAATCCCCCATGCGTCCGATATCCATCCAGTAGTCCAGAAACGGGAAGGCCGCCGTGGTTTCGCCCTGCTTGATGATCGCCTGGAACAGGGTCGGCATGTCGAAATATTGGTTCGGGGGGATCAGCGGCAACACCTCGGGGTCCAACAGATAGATCCCGGCATTCACGAAATACTCCTGAACCGGCTTCTCCTCGATGGTCACCAGCCGGTGGGCGTCCAGACGCACCACCCCGTAGGGAACCGTCTGCTCCACCTTGCGCACGCACAGCGTGGCGCGGGACTGATGCTCGAGATGGAAATTGAGCACATGGTTGAAGTTGATCCGGGTGAGCAGATCACCGTTCATGACGAAAAAGGGTTGGGTGGGCTTTTCGGGAAAGAGCGACAGCGAACCCGCAGTACCCAGCCGCCCGTTCTCCTCCAGATAGACGATCTCCACCCCCCAGGCCGAGCCATCGCCGAAGTACTCCTTGATCATCTCCCGGCGATAGTTCACCGACAGGAAAAAGCGGTGAAAGCCGTGGGAGATGAAGCTCTCCAGGATCACCTCCAGGATCGGTTTCGATCCGACCTTGAGCAATGGTTTCGGGATCACGTCGGTCAGCGGCGCCAGGCGCGAACCCAGACCGCCGGCCATCAGCACCACCCAGTTGTCGCGGGGGGCCGGCACCGACAGGTTGTGCATGGTTTCGAGCCCCATCATCCGCCCCTCGTCATCGACGATCGGCACATGCTCGATCCGTTTGGCATGCATCATCGCCAGGATGCGCTCCCGCGAATCGGCGGGTCTGGCAAAGGTGGGGGAGATATTCATGATGGTCATCACCGGCTCCTTCATATCCACGCGCTTCAACAAGGCACGCCTTACATCCCCGTCGGTCACGACACCCAGCAGATGTTCCGCCGCGTCGGTCACCAGCGCCAGACGCAACGCCCCCTTGTCGATCACCTGCACCGCCTCCAGAATCGACTGATCCGGACGGACGAGAATCATTCTCCACCGCTCCTGTTCGCGACTCATCGCACCCTCTCCCCGGCTGGACACCCCATCACCACCGCCCCATCCCGCACGTTCCTGACCACCACCGCACCGGCACCGATCACCGCGCCCGCGCCGATCCCGATCCCCTGACGCACCACCGCGCCCGCGCCAACGTGGGCCCCTTCGCCCACGCACACCCCGCCACACAACACCGCGCCGCTGGCCACATGCACATGCGCGCCCAACCGGCAATCATGCTCGACGATGGCCCCGCTGTTGATCAGCACGTTCTCGCCGACCGCAACACCGCTCTGCACCAGGGCTTTCGCCATCAACTGACTCCCGGCGCCGGGTTCCACATCCCCGGCGAGCCAGGCACTGGGATGGATCAGGGTCGCGAAACCAAACCCCATCCCCCGGCACCGTTCATACAGCTCCCGACGCCGGATGGTCGGGCCTGCCGAACCGACCGCGTTGATCAGCTCGATCCCCGTGCCAACCCACGACTCCAGAACCGCATCCGCTCCCAGATACGGGAGGCCCAGGGCGGCCCGTTCCGTCTCGCTCATCGACAGGGCCACCACCCCGCGCACCCGCGCGAGCCATCCCAACGCCCGCAAGGTATCGCGCACCACCCGGGCGTGTCCGCCGCCACCCAGGATGATTTGACCGTTTTGCAATTCATGGACCATCTCGCATCACAGACCCGATTCGTCTTGAACCATCCAACATTCAACAAGTTACCTTAACATCAACCGTCGGTCAGAAGCGCACGGACGGCAAGAATGACCCGTTGCTGATCCGCCTCCGGCAAGGCCGTCGCGCACGGCAGGGTCACCACTCGCCACCAGAGCCCCTCACACACCGGTTGCGGGGTACGCGGAGCCTCCCGATAGGGGGGCTGGAGATGGATCGGTTTCCAGAACGGACGGGCATCGATGCCTGCCTCCTTCAGTCTGGCGCGCAGGCCGACCACCCCATCGGGATCGGCGCGCCTGTCCACGAAGCCGGAGAACCAGCAGGCCCCCGCGTTCCCTGCCGGCTCCGGGAAGGGAGCCACCCGGTCGGAGAGCGCCGCAAAAGCGGCATTATATGCCGCGCGAATACGCCGCTTGGCGGCGACGAACCGTTCCAGCCGCTCCATCTGGGCGCAGCCCACCGCGGCCTGAAGGTTGGTCATGCGGTAGTTGAAGCCGACCCGATCGTGGTCATAGTCCGCGCCAACCCGCGCCGTGGTGGTCAGATGGCGCACGAGGGCCAACAACCTGGGATCCTCCCCGACGATCGCCCCGCCCCCGCCGCAGGTGACGGTTTTGTTCCCGTTGAACGAAAACACCGACAGGTCCGCCCCCAACGCCCCGACCGGTCGCCCGTGCTGACGCGCCCCGAGGGCGGCGGCGGCATCGGCGATCACCGGCAGCCCGCGCGCTTTCGCCGCGGCGACGATCGGAGCCATCTCCGCGGCCAGCCCCAAGGTGTGGACCGGCAGGATCGCCGCCACCCGGCGTCCGCTCTCCCGATGGATCACCCGGCCATCGGCGTGAATGGTCGTTTCGGTGGCCAGACACGTTTCCACCAGCGCCGGATCGAGATTCCAGCTGAGCGGATCCACATCCAGGATCCACGGGGTGGCGCCGCAATGGGCCACCGCATTGGCGCTGGCGATGAAGGTGAGCGACGGGAGGATCACCAGATCCCCGGCCCCCACTCCCACGGCGGTCAGGGCGGCGTGCAGTCCGCAGGTGCCGGAACTGACCGCCACCGCGCCCGTGGCGCCACTCGCCTCGGCCACCATGGACTCGAACCGCTCCACGAACGGCCCCACCGACGAGACGAAGGTGCTCTCGACGCACTCGGCCAGATAACGGGCCTCATTGCCGGTCAGATCCGGCTCGGCCAGAGGGATGCGGTGTGGCATCACAGGCTCCATGGGACTCACATCTTGCCGTCCAGATCCCGCCCGGTGGCCAAATGGCGCAATGAAGGCACCGCCTGTTCGATGATCCAGGCCAGCTCGCCCATCTCCCACGACGGCTCGCCGCGCACCCGCCTTGCCGCCTCGAGAAACTGCCGCAACCGCTCCGGATCAGCCTCCGCGCCACAGATCACGCCGATGCGCCGATAACGCTCCCCATCGACCGACTCGTCATCCCCCACGAACTCCTCCTCGTCCTTCTCGCCGCTCGTGTCGCTCATCGTGAAGCAGCACGGCCACTCCCCGCCGCTCGGGGACATGCTGGCCGCGAAACGGCGCGCCTCGGCATCGTCCGAAAAGATGCGCGGCGTGTAGCCATGCTCCTGCAGAAAAATCACGGCGATCTCGGCAAAGGTGGAGAGATCCTCACCGGCATCCAGGCGCGGAATGAAGATCTCGCGCGTGCCGCCGGTCACGCTCGCCAGAAGGCAGAGCTGTCCCGCCTCCTCGTGGGAGATGAAATAGCGTTTCACATCCAGCGGTGCGGCCAGGGGCTGACGTTTCTCCATGCGCCGGGTGAAGCCGTGCAGCAGGCTCCCGTCGGAGAAGGCGACATTGGCGAACCGGGAGGTGACGGTCATCAACTGCTCGGACCAGGACCACATCACCTGTTCCATCAACGCCTTGCTGGCCCCCATCAGATTGGCCGGGTTGACCGCCTTATCGGAGGAGACCGAAAAGAAGCGCGCCGCCGGACCACGGGCCAGCTCGCCCAAAAGCTCATCCAGGGCGAGCACGTTGACATGCAGCATGCGCATCAGGGTGAAGGGATCCCGCTCGGCGCGCACATGCTTCAAGGCCGCGAAATTGAGCACGAAATCGAACGGATCCTGGGCATCGAGAAAGTGATTGAACTCCGTGGAACCCATGGCGATGGCACTGGTGGCGAAGTCGTCGGGTGGGGTCAGATCCGAGGCGCGCAGATCGCGCACCAGCTCCACCAGATTGTTCTCGCTCGGATCCACCAGTCGCAGCGCGTCCACCGGCCAGCGCACCGCCTCGCGCACGAAGGCCGAACCGATCGATCCCGCCGCGCCGATCACCAGCATGCGCGCCCCCTTGAGGGCATCGCGAATCTCCTGGCGACGCGCTTCGAGATCCGACTGGAACAACGATTGCTCGCGTCGCAAAATGCGCCGCATGATCCCCGGATTCATGCCCCACCTTCCACGCCCAGGCGCTCCAGATCGGTCAAAAGGGTCCGTACCGCCTGGTTGTCCGGATCCTCGGCCAGAATGCGTTCCAATGTGGCCTTTGCCTGTTCCTTGCGTCCCAGTTCCAGATAGGTCCGCGCCAATTTCACCATGGAGACGAAATCCTTGCGCACCACCTTGAGATACTCTTCGTAGATCGCTGCCGCGTATTCGGCCTGACCGTTGATCCGCAACAGCTCGGCATGGTGGGGCACATGCAGGAAGGAGAGGTCCGAGAGCCGTTGCGAGACCGCCACGGCGGTCAGCATATCCCCCTGCCGCAAAGCGATGGTGAACATCTGACGCAGGGCATCCGGCAGCAGCACCGCGTGGGTCACCTGGCGCAGGGCACGCATCGCCCCGTCCAAATCCCCATCGAGTTCCGCCAGATAGCCGCGCAGCAGATGGTCGTAATCGATTCTCTCCTCCAGGGTGCTTTGTTCCAGACCCGCCGCGAACTGGACCAACCGCTCCCGTTCGCGCCCCCGGAACAACGCCTGGGCCTTGGCACGCACCTCCTGGGGCGAACTCTGCATGGCCAGGATGTAGCGCTTGTAGTCGTGATCGGTTTTATCCAGAAGGGACTCATACTCCCCGATCAACTGCCGGAACGGCGCGCGGACCGACTCCGGCAGATCCTCGACGCTCCAGCCGCGTCGATCGAGAAAGACCAACGCCCGACCCGGCTGGCCATCCTCGCGCCACTGCTTGACCATCTGCTTGAAATCCGGACGGTTGCGCTCCTCCTCCATGCGCATGCGGATGCGCTGGCGCACCACGTCGAGTTGCTTGATCAGGGAGGTGGCGTTGTCGCGGTAGATCTCGTAATAGAGGCGACCGGTGCGCTCCACCTCCTCGTCGCTCCAGGCGCGTTCCTTGTCCGGACGGCTCAGGCGCAACATCGCCCCGAGTCCCCACTTCTTCACCAGCCGGCTCGCCTCCCGGTAGGTCTCGTCCAGGGTGACCTCGATTTCGTCCATGCGCTTCTTGAACTTGAAGTTGGGCTTCTTGCCGCGCCGTCCGAACAGTCCGTCGTTGCAATCGATCCCCTCGACGGCCAACTCCTTGACCTTCACCACCACCCCGCGCACCGAGGCCAACTCCTGTTCGATGGCCCGGTAGTGATCCACGCGACTGGTCGAGGTCTCTTCGGGCAGGAATTGCCGCAAACGGTCGCGGGCCGTGTCGCTGGTCGGCTTGGGGACCAGGCTCTCCCAGGGGAGGTGCGCGACCCCCTCGATGCGCGCCGAGCCCGGCGACGGGTTGATCACCCGGCAGTTGCGCGTGGCGGCGTACTGGGCCAGGGTGGCCAGACTCGGAATGGCGTTCAGGAAGTCGTGACGGGTTTCGGCCATCCAGCCGCCGTTGGTCTCCACCATCAGATCGCCGCGGGCGATGTAGGGACCGATACCCTGCTCCACGCTGCCGGCGGCATGGGTGAACCCCTCGCGGCTGAAACAGAGGTCGAAGCCGGCCATGACGATGGTCTCGAAACCCATGTCCACCGCCATGCCCAGGGCCTGATGGCCCACGGTGATGCCGGGATAGCTCACGTTGACCGGATTGCAGGGGCACTCCCAGGGAAACAGCGTGCCCATGAAGGCCCCGCGTCCGCGCCACTGACCCAACAGGGTGGGATTGAGGTGGTACATGTTGATGAGCACCGACTCGCGCCAGAAGGCGAGCATTCCCTTGGACTGATGGAAGATCACGTCGTGCGGGTCGATGGCGAAGAAGAGATCCGGGACGATCCCCGCCCCCTTGAGTTGATCGGCCACCCGCGCCACGGCCAGCACGGTCAGATGGTCGCGATGGGCGCGGATCCAGGGAAAGCTCTCCGGCAGGGAGGGGCCGCCCGCCAGCAGAATGGCGCTCCGACCCTGAAAGGTCTGGTGCAGGTCTCCGGCGGGAAAGCGGTTTTCGGCAAGATTTTCCAGTCCCTTGAGCATGAAGACCCGGTTGCCGATCTCCTGCCCCACTTGCAGGCGGTATTGTCCGAAGGTGCGTTCCACCTCATTGAGCAACCCGGCATAGCCGTCGTGGACGCCATCGATCACGGCCAGGGATTTGGCCAGAAAGACCGCATCCAGATAGAAATAATCGCGCAGGGAGAGCGCCTCGGCCTCGGCGAGCCAGGTTGCGGCGGTCGTGACGATCAGCTCCGGGGGGAGTTTTTCGGGCAAGAGCCGGTGGGTTTCCAGAACCTGTCTGGTCTCGGGCAACTCGATGAAAACAAAGCGCGATCCCTCGGGACGCTTGCGTTTGCAAAGCCACTGGACCAGCAAGCCGGAGTCGGCCCCGACGATCAGATAGAGGGCGTTTTCGCGGGTAAAGAAGTCGCCGTACTGCTGGCCGAAGAGGTTTTCGGATCCGACCCTGGAGAAGGCCTCCTGGTTGATGGAGGGCAGATAGCGCTCTCCGAACCGGTTCATGAGAATCGGACCCAGTGACATATCGCGCGTCGTATCCTGCATGGTCTGCTCTTTTCACCCGTGTTGAAATCTCTGTTCGCCGTTTCGCTGGCTGTCGATGAAAAAATCTTGCAATTTTCCGGCCAGTCTCATAGCCTGCCCGTACGGCCTTGGAATTGCATGGTGTGCGCTGGATGAAATTGGTATGGGAATGCCAACGGGAGGTAACTTGATGAGCATCGTCTCTTTTGAATTTGCTGAAGTCCCTAGTGGAATTAGAATCCATCCTACTCGGTTTGGACCCTTTAACTTATTGGTTGGCCCTTCTGGAGCAGGAAAGACGAGTATTCTAAGGGCATTGCAAACCATCAGTCAGATTGGCACAAAAAATATTGCTGTTAGCGAATTCTGTGATTGGAAAATTACCGCCAATATTAACAATAAGTTTTACTGTTGGGAAGCCAGCGTAAGAACCAGAACTCTCGAACACGAATCAATTACAATCAATAATAAAATTTTCGCCAATCGCCTACACAGCTCAAAACAGTTAACATTTAACAATACCAGCCTGCCAACATTAAAGCACTCTGAAAGCATAATATCTTTATTTGATGAAGAGGAGAATATCAAACCAATTAATAATTTTTTAAAATCTATTATATCATCGTCAAATATTAACTTATCCTTACCAGTCACTCCTACTGAAATAAAAGATCATTTAAGCCTATCTGAACTACGTCAAGCCACTGATCGACCACTAACAATTCGAGGATATCTGCTTCAACGCGATCATAGTGAAACATATCATAATATAATTCGGACTTTTAATGGGATATTTCCGCACGTTTCTGCAATATCCTTTATTGATTTTGAATTAACAAAAGGTAAATTAGAAATATTTTTGTTAATGAATGAGGACGATCAGCTAATAGGAAGCAACATCTCCTCCGGCATGCTCCGCGTTTTCAGCATCCTGCTGGAACTCGCCCTGGCGCCCAAGGGAGCCGTCATCCTGATCGATGAGATCGAGAACAGCCTGGGGGTCAACTGTCTGCCGCAGATCGTCGATGCCATGCTGGAACGCAGCAACGAGGTGCAGTTCATCATCACCAGCCACCACCCCTACGTCATCAACAACATCCCCTATGAGTATTGGCGCCTGGTGCGCCGCAAGGGCGGCGAGGTGTGGCTCCAGGATGCCAAGGATATTCCAGCCTTAAAAAGTCTTTCTTCTTACCATGATCGTTTCTTGCAGTTGATCAATGCTCCAGAGTTCGAGGAGAGCATCGGATGAGGTTCTGTTTCATCGTCGAAGGCCGCCTGTCAGGCGACATGAGAAACTGACCCCCTGACGACACGAAGAATTGACCCCTCC
>NZ_JBZVFG010000061.1:0-18970 GCF_058402785.1 Candidatus Magnetaquiglobus sp. | reverse complement strand
CCCTTTCGAACGCCTCCAACGTCACCCTGGGCACCGCGACCGGCACCGGCACCCTTACCGACGACGACAACGCCGCGCCAACCCTGACCACCATCTCCAATCTGACCGGGGCCACGGAGGACACCGCCTTCACCATCACCTATGCCGATCTGGCGGCGATGGCCAACGAGGCGGATGCCGAGAGCGATCCGATTTCGTTCCGGATCGAGGCGGTCTCGAGCGGCACCCTTACCAAGGGCGGTGTGGCCGTGGTGGCGGGAACGACGATGCTTGCCACGGGTGAATCCCTGGTCTGGACTCCGGTCTCCAACGCCAGCGGCACGTTGGGCGCCTTCACGGTCAAGGCCCATGACACCCACACCTTTTCGGCCAGTGCCGTGGCGGTCAACGTGGTGGTGGGTGCGGTCAACGATCAACCGGTGGTGACCGCCGGCGGGACGCTTGCCTACACCGAGAACGATGCGGCCAAGGTGATCGACGCCACCATCACCCTTGCCGATGTGGATGATACCCAGATCACCGGGGCCACGGTGTCGATCAGCAGCGGTCTGACCGGTGGCGATACCCTGGCCCTGACGACCCAGAACGGGATCTCCGGCAGCTACCACGCGACAACCGGGGTGCTGACCCTGACCGGGACCGCGACCCTGGCCCAGTATCAGGCGGCGCTGCGAACGGTGACCTTTGTTTCCACCAGCGAGGATCCCACCGCGACGCATGCCACCCGGGCGGTGACCTGGGCGGTCACGGACGCCAATTCGGACGGGGTGGGGGCGCAGACGAGCAGCGGCGTCACCTCGACCATCAACCTCACCGCCACCGCCGATGCGCCGGTGGTGACCGCCGGCGGGACGCTCGCCTACACCGAGAACGATGCGGCCAAGGTGATCGACGCCACCATCACCCTTGCCGATGTGGATGATACCCAGATCACCGGGGCCACGGTGTCGATCAGCAGCGGTCTGACCGGTGGCGATACCCTGGCCCTGACGACCCAGAACGGGATCTCCGGCAGCTACCACGCGACAACCGGGGTGCTGACCCTGACCGGGACCGCGACCCTGGCCCAGTATCAGGCGGCGCTGCGAACGGTGACCTTTGTTTCCACCAGCGAGGATCCCACCGCGACGCATGCCACCCGGGCGGTGACCTGGGCGGTCACGGACGCCAATTCGGACGGGGTGGGGGCGCAGACGAGCAGCGGCGTCACCTCGACCATCAACCTCACCGCCACCGCCGATGCGCCGGTGGTGACCGCCGGCGGGACGCTTGCCTACACCGAGAACGATGCGGCCAAGGTGATCGACGCCACCATCACCCTTGCCGATGTGGATGATACCCAGATCACCGGGGCCACGGTGTCGATCAGCAGCGGTCTGACCGGTGGCGATACCCTGGCCCTGACGACCCAGAACGGGATCTCCGGCAGCTACCACGCGACAACCGGGGTGCTGACCCTGACCGGGACCGCGACCCTGGCCCAGTATCAGGCGGCGCTGCGAACGGTGACCTTTGTTTCCACCAGCGAGGATCCCACCGCGACGCATGCCACCCGGGCGGTGACCTGGGCGGTCACGGACGCCAATTCGGACGGGGTGGGGGCGCAGACGAGCAGCGGCGTCACCTCGACCATCAACCTCACCGCCACCGCCGATGCGCCGGTGGTGACCGCCGGCGGGACGCTTGCCTACACCGAGAACGATGCGGCCAAGGTGATCGACGCCACCATCACCCTTGCCGATGTGGATGATACCCAGATCACCGGGGCCACGGTGTCGATCAGCAGCGGTCTGACCGGTGGCGATACCCTGGCCCTGACGACCCAGAACGGGATCTCCGGCAGCTACCACGCGACAACCGGGGTGCTGACCCTGACCGGGACCGCGACCCTGGCCCAGTATCAGGCGGCGCTGCGAACGGTGACCTTTGTTTCCACCAGCGAGGATCCCACCGCGACGCATGCCACCCGGGCGGTGACCTGGGCGGTCACGGACGCCAATTCGGACGGGGTGGGGGCGCAGACGAGCAGCGGCGTCACCTCGACCATCAACCTCACCGCCACCGCCGATGCGCCGGTGGTGACCGCCGGCGGGACGCTCGCCTACACCGAGAACGATGCGGCCAAGGTGATCGACGCCACCATCACCCTTGCCGATGTGGATGATACCCAGATCACCGGGGCCACGGTGTCGATCAGCAGCGGTCTGACCGGTGGCGATACCCTGGCCCTGACGACCCAGAACGGGATCTCCGGCAGCTACCACGCGACAACCGGGGTGCTGACCCTGACCGGGACCGCGACCCTGGCCCAGTATCAGGCGGCGCTGCGAACGGTGACCTTTGTTTCCACCAGCGAGGATCCCACCGCGACGCATGCCACCCGGGCGGTGACCTGGGCGGTCACGGACGCCAATTCGGACGGGGTGGGGGCGCAGACGAGCAGCGGCGTCACCTCGACCATCAACCTCACCGCCACCGCCGATGCGCCGGTGGTGACCGCCGGCGGGACGCTCGCCTACACCGAGAACGATGCGGCCAAGGTGATCGACGCCACCTTGACCCTTTCCGATCCGGACGATACCCAACTGACCGGCGCGGTGGTGACCATTGCCACGGGGTTCACCAGTGGCGATCTGTTGGCCTTCACCGAGGCCCATGGGATCAGCGGCGGTTATGATGCCGCCACGGGACGGTTGACCCTGACCGGCACGGCGACCCTGGGCCAGTATCAGGCTGTGTTGCGCGGTGTGACCTTTGCGAGCGCGAGCGACGCGCCGACCGTGATCGATGCCACGCGCGGCATCGCCTGGAGCGTCACGGATCGGGCCGCGACCGGGGCCAACGGGCCGTTGAGCAACGGCGCGGCTTCGAGTGCGATTCAGATCACGGCGGTCAACGACAATCCTCTGGCTTTCGAGGATGTCGGCGCCGCCGTGGAGGCGGGCGGGGTTGCCAACGACACGCCGGGCAGCGATGCCACGGGCAATCTCTTGACCAACGACACGGACGCGGACGGGGCCACGGATACCAAACAGGTGTCGGGGATTCGCGTCGAGGCGGGGCAAACCGGGACGGTGGGCAGTGGACTGGCGGGTCTGTATGGCACTCTGACGGTGCAGGCGGATGGCAGCTTTGTGTATCGGGTCGATCACGACAATCCTCTGGTGCAATCCCTGCGTCTGAACACGCAAACGGTCACCGATCCCTTTGTCTACACCCTGCGCGACGAGGCCGGGGTGACCAGCAGCGCCACTCTGACCATCACCTTGTTCGGACGCAACGATGCGCCGACCGTGCAAAACACGATCGCCAACCAGACATGGAACGGCGTTGGGGAGAAGAGTTTTGCGTTCGACGGCGCAGATTTTGGGGATGTGGATGGCGGTGATCTTCTCACCTACACCGCCCTTTCCGGAGATGGCAAGGAGCTTCCGAGCTGGTTGATCTTCCAGGCCGACACCCGCACCTTCAAGGGGGCTCCGCCCTACGGCGGTTACAGCCAGGCAATCACGGTCACCGCCATGGACCGGGCCGGAGCCAGCGTCTCCCAGAGCTTCACGATCGCGGTCAACAATCCGGCGCCGATTCCGACGCCGCCTCCACCGCCTCCGCCGGTGGAGAGCCCGCCACCGGTCCCCAACGCCACCTCCCCGTCCACCGTGGAGCAGGTGGTGACCTATCAGGCCACGGGCGAACTCCCGTCGCTCACCACCAACGGCCTGGCGCCGGTGGTGACCTTCTCCTCTTCGTCGCCGCCGCCGACCACCCTGCCGCAAACCCCGAAAACCGGCGGGGAGACGGTGGTCAAGAGCACCACCACCAGCACGGCCATCACCCCGACGGTGACACCACCCCCGCCACCGCCGATCACCGCGACCGTGACCCAGGCCGGCACGCCGGGGGCCTTTCAGATCGTGGTGCTGGCGCCAACGGGCGGTTCGTCGGGTGATGCGGCCCTGGTCGTCAACAAGGGGATTCCGGACGTGGTGACCACCACCGGCGGCGGCAAGATCGATGTGACGATTCCGCCCACCGCTTTTGCCCACACCGACTCCAACGCCACGGTGACCCTTTCGGCGCAGCAGGTGAATGGTGCCGGACTGCCTGGATGGCTGCGGTTTGATCCCAAAACCGGGAAATTCAGCGGTTCGCCGCCCGCCGACGCCAAGGGGGAGGTGGTGATTCGCGTCATGGCCCGCGACAACAACGGTCGCGAGGCGGTGACGGTGTTTCGCATCAAGCTGGGGAAGGGCGGCGCGCAACGCGGGGCCTGGCTTGATCTGGAGGGTGATGATGACGTGTCGCGGGTGGCGTTTGCCGAAACCCGCGAGGGCTGGATTCGACCCATCAAGCCCCAGGTTCGGGCGTTCGACCCGCGCGATGGCTTCGGCAAGAGCGCCTTGACCCGGCAACTGGCCGATGCCGGACGGGATGGCCAGTTCAAGGCCGCCGAACGGTTGCTGCGCGCCGCCGAACGGTTGACCAGTCGTCATCTGGGGTAACTTGCATGATGGGGGGAACCTCCCGCACTCCCATGATCATGGTCCTTCCTTCGAGAGTTTCATGGTCATGGGAAGCGTGGCTTGGTTTGATGCCAAGCCATGGAACGCGGGAGCGGGGCGGGCATCCCGACCGGGTTCCTGGGCGGCTCCGGGTTGGTGCGGGGAGGGGGGCAGATCATGCGTCGATCATGCGTCGATCATATCATCGTCCGCGCTTGAGGGTCTGAATGACCTCTTCCAGGGTTTGCAGAAAGCGTGACCGGTCCTTGGGGCCAAAGGGTGGGCCGCCACCCCGGATTTCACCCGCATCGCGCAGGTGGGCGTTGAGATCGCGCATGGCCAGGGCCATGCCGATGCCGTCATCGTCGAAGGGTTTGCCGGTGGGGCCGAGCACCCGCGCGCCCTTGGTCAGACAGCGGGCGGCCAGGGGGATATCCGCCGTGATGGCGATATCTCCGGCTTCGATGCGTTCCACGATCCAGTCGTCGGCCTTGTCCAGCCCGCCCGTCACCACCTGGATGGTCAGCAGGGGGTGGGCGGGCAGACGCATCCACTGGTTGGTGACCATGAGGACTGCGAGCGCATGGCGTTCGGCCACCCGCATCACCTCGGACTTCACCGGACAGGCATCGGCATCCACGAAGATCTTCATGTCTGATGTGTTTTCATCGCCCACTTTGGAGGTCGCGATCAAGAGCCTTTTCGAACGAATGCTCTGGCTTTCCAGGTCGAAGGGCGGAAGCCGAAGCCGATGGTTGCCTGGTCGGCGATCCCGACTCTTCAGCCGCCAGAATGGCCAGCCCAACCACCGGCACATGGTACAGATCATACGCCCGGTACTGATAGACAGACATGGCCTCGGCGAAGTTCGACTTCCGGTCTCCCTGGATTTCGATGTGGATCAGCCCACAAAGTTCCATGCCGTCCCGCCGCCACACCTTGATCAGCTTGTCCATGACCCGATCGCCGACCTGCGCTGCGCGGGTGATGCGGGACAACGCTTTGTCCAGAAACTCGGACCCCCGCTTCCACTCGATGTTTTCATGCGCCTCGGTAAGAAAAAAAAGCCAGAAAATCCTTGAAATACGGAATCAGGATCGCCTTCTGCGGGGTGTCGAATTCGTCGCTCTGAGGACGCTCGTCCTCTGCCTGCACGTTTCTCTCCTGCATCATTGCACGACCGGAATGATGCCACTTTAGATACACCGTTCCCCATGTAAAAGCGAGATCTTTTGGAACTGGCGAGACTGCGGAAACGTTTGCGTCATCTCTCCATCACCCCTCTGGCCAGCGACGACGGCCTTTCGGACGACCTGTCGGGTGGCAGGCCCGGTAAGTTGCATGATGGGGGGAGAACCCCCTCACCCCCGGTACCGGGGACCTTTTTTCGGTCGTTCCATGGTAAAGCGGCTTCCGGAGGGGCCGTGACATGAACAATCCGCTCGATCCATGTCTCGGGATCGTCCGGTTGCAGGACAGAAAGGCGGGGATGCGTGGTTTCGGTCATGACCCCAGCCTGTCCGATCCATCCCGCAACCGGTCAGCAGGGGGGTATGCCTGTTCGGGTTCGTGGTGGCCATCTGTCTGGAAAGGTATTGATCTGCAACAGGTTAAGAGCTTCAAGAGCCGTTTGCAGCGGTGGCAACGGGTGGTATCATGTAGCCATGATCGGCAATCCGACATAGGTCGAGCCGTTCATGTCTCACCCTGCAATGGATGCCGAGAGCCATTCCTGCGTGCCGCACGAAGTCCATTGACCATCAGACGCGGGGCGCTTCATTCCCGGTTCCCGAACGCCGACGCATCGATTGATTGTCTGGCGCGAGGCGTCGCTGGTGCGAGCGGTCCAGCGTGGTCCCCTCGACCATCCGTTTTTTCGAATCGTTCCAGGTTCTGTTCGGCTTTGGGAGCGTCTGTAACTTGACAGGATGGGGGAGCCCCGCCTCACCCCCCGTACCCTGGACCTCCCTTCGGGCGTTCCACGGTGCGGACAGGAGATCCCCTTGAAGAGTATGGACACCAGCACCGCGATTCGATCGGTTGGGTAGAGATAATTCCATTTCCAAATCAAAAGTGCATTAATTTACACATATAATGCCTCGCTTGCATTCGGAATGCTATTCATCAAAAATGTCCGTTTGAAGCAGAAACGGAATAAGGAGACGCGCATGAATCATTTACGGGGCTTGAACCCAGCACGTCGGTTGTCCATGGGTGGGCTGGTTCTGATGGCCTATGCGGTATCCGGATACCTGGGGCTGGTCATGCATTCTCATGTGGATCGGCACATCACCCTGATCTGGCTGCCTACCGGCATTGCCGTGACGGCTTTGCTGCGGTGGGGAAGGTCTTTTTGGCCAGCGATCGCCGGCGGGGCCATGCTCATCAACATGGGCATGGGCCTGCCCTTTCTCGTGGCGGGCGGCATCGCGGCAGGCAATACCCTCGGGCCGCTCCTGACCGCCTGGATCCTGCGACGTGCCGGATTCCATCAGGACTTCGGATATCAGAAAGATGTTCTGCTTTTCACGGTATCCGCCATGATCGGCATGATCGCGACAGCCAGCAATGGCGTCACGATGCTTTGGCTGAGCGGTCAGATTCCATCCCACGAATATGCCCATGCCTGGCTGACCTGGTGGATGGGAGATACCCTTGGGGTCTTGATCGTCGCGCCCTTGCTGCTTACCCTGTCGAAAAACAGCCTGGAACGCCTGTCCGACGCGCCCGTGGAAAGTGCGCTTTTCATTCTGATCTTCTGGGGCGTCAACTGGATGATCTTCCTCTCCCCGTTCATGGCCACCCTGGCCTTCATTCCGGTGCTGCTGGTGATCTGGGCTGCTCTGCGTTACGGCATCACGGGCGCCTCTCTCACCGTCTTGGCGAATGCGGCCATGGCCTCCTGGGGTACGGCAACGGGTCATGGACCGTTTCATCTGATGGGGTCGCTGGACCAGATCATCCTGGCCGGCTACATCCTCACCCACGCCATGGTCAGTCTGGTGGTGACCGCCCTGCATGCGGAAAACCGTCGCACCGCACAAGAGGTGAACGAAGCCTATCAACGGTTGCGCAAGATCGCCTCACGCCTGCCGGGAATGGTCTATCAGTTCCGACAACGCGCGGATGGCAGTTATTGTCTGCCCTACGCCAGCGAGGCGATTCGCGACCTGTTCCGCATCGAACCCGAACAAGCCCAGAAACATGCCGATCTCGTGTTCTCCGTCGTCCATCCGGAGGATGTCGATCGGGTTCAACGCTCTATCCGGCGCTCGGCGGAAGAGCTGTCCATGTGGCGCGAAGAGTTCCGGGTACGCTACGACGACGGGGTGGAGCGCTGGTTGTTCGGAAATTCCATGCCGGAACGCGATGCCCAGGGCGAAATTCTGTGGCACGGCTTTGTCACGGACATCACGCTGCAAAAGGAGGTCCAGGCGGAATTGCTCCAGGCCAAGGAGCAGGCCGAGTCCGCGAATCGCGCCAAATCGGAATTTCTGGCGGTCATGAGTCACGAAATCCGCACACCGATGAATGTCGTGCTCGGCATGGGAGAGTTGTTGCTGGATACGGTCCTGAGTGACGATCAAAAGCTGTATCTGAACAGATTGCAGAATTCGGGCAACAATCTGCTGGAGTTGATCGACCAGATTCTGGACCTGTCCAGAATCGAATCCGGCCAGATGGTGCTGAAGGAAGAATCGATCGACGTGGCGCAATTGTTTAAAGAAACGGTGAGCCTGTTGGAGGTGTTGGCTTCTGGAAAGGGATTGTGTCTGGAGGTCATGGTGGAAGAGAGCACACCGGCCTGGGTGCTCGGTGATCGGTTGCGTTTGCGTCAGGTGGTCTTCAACCTGCTGGGTAATGCCGTCAAATTCACCGAACAGGGATCCGTGACGCTGCGTTGCGGGGTGACGACGGAGGATCCGGACCATCTGCACCTGACCGTGGAGGACACGGGGATTGGCATTCCGGCCAACCATCTGGAGGCCATTTTCAACGCCTTCACCCAGGTCGATTCCAGCATGACCCGACAGTATGGAGGGGTGGGGCTGGGGCTGTCCATCTGCCGGCATCTGGTGGACAGGATGGGAGGGACGATCAGGGTGGTCAGCAATCCAAGCATGGGGAGCGTGTTTCACATCAGGCTGCCTCTGCGAGTGGTCGAGGCACCTGCCGCGACCCCGGTGATCATGCCCTCCGTTCCCGCCGATACACCTGCGCAGCAGATCCTGCTGGTTGAGGATACCGAGGAGAATCGTGTCCTGATGCGCACCTTTCTCGAAACGACCCCCCATCATCTGACCGTGGCCCAGGATGGCGAGGAGGCGGTGCGCCTGGTAGGCGAACGGTCCTTTGATCTGGTGTTCATGGATGTGCAGATGCCGGTCATGGATGGCTATACGGCCACCCGGCAGATCCGTCGATGGGAGCGCGAAACCGGACGCCGCCCCCTGTTCATCGTCGCCTTGACGGCCCATGCCCTGGATGGCGAAGAGCAACGCAGCCAGGAGGCGGGATGCGATCTGTATTTGAGCAAGCCGGTCAAGAAGAAGCGTTTGCTGGAGGTGATTCAAGAACGGATCGGGCCAGCGGATCCACCCCAAGAGGTGCGCGAAGACAGGCCCGAATGGGAACAAACGAACGGTTGCGCGTGACATTTGCCAGGAGAGCCGAAGCGGTCTATTGTTGTGGATGATCATGGGGAGAATCTTCCTGTTCACGGCAGCCCCGGAACAAGGCGAGGCATTAAGAAGGGGGTGGTGATTCCAGGAATGGAATCGCCAAATTTGCACGAATCGAAACAATCGATTCGTGCTTCTCAAATTGCTGCGCAAGCTGGCGGGCCATGAATGGCCCTTGGAAGGCTGTTTGACCCAGGCCAAACAGCCTTCCAAGGGTTGCGAAAGCGCGGCGGAAGACCGCCTGTCCCGGTGAACGTCGCGCCAATGGTCAAGATCTCGCTTGTGCCGAAAGCCCGAATCAGGGGGTCGGCGGAGCCGTGTTCCATCGATCGAAAGAATGTCTGATCTGTCTGCGGAATTTGCTCCCACATAAGGTAGACCCTCCATGACACAACCGATACGCCTGGGCCTGATGGCTCCCTTGACCGGTCTGGTTTCACTTTACGGCCCGGAGATTTCATGGGCCGGACGTATCGCCTGCGCGGAGGTCAACCAGGATGGAGGCGTGCTTGGAAAACCGCTGGAGCTGGTGATCGTCGATGACGGCAGCCTCCCGGAAACCGCCGTGCCCGCCGCGCATGCCCTCATCGATCAGCATCGTTGCGTGGCGATGATCGGCAACCTGTTGTCCAACTCGCGCATTTCGGTCGCCAGCATGGTGGCGGAACCCCGTCGCATACCCTACCTGAATTTTTCGTTTTACGAAGGCAGCATCTCCAGTCGGTATTTCTTTCACTTTGCCGCACTCCCCAATCAGCAGATCGACCGCATGATCCCCTTCATGGCCCGGGAGTTCGGTCCCAAAATGTTCTTCGCGGGCAGCAACTACGAATGGCCACGGGGTTCCCTCGACGCCGCTCGCCACGTCCTGACCCGCTGGGGTGGCGAAATCGTCGGAGAGGAGTATCTGGAGATCGGCAGTTCCGCCATCGATGACCTGTTGACCAAGGTGGCCCATTCGGGAGCTGATGTTTTTGTTCCTTATTTTGCCGGACAGGATCAGATCGCCCTGCTCACCCGTTTCACCGAACTGGGACTCAAACAACGCATGGCCGTGGTGATGGGACACTTTGACGAGGCCATGGCGCGTCGATTGTCGGCTGGGGTGCGTGAGGGGTTCTATTCGTCAAACACCTATTTCATGAGTCTTGAGAACGAAGTCAATCACGCCTATTTGCGTCAACTGGCCTGGATGGAGGGGGTGAACGGCATCTGGCCACACGGCAACGGCTTGATCACCAACTTCGGCGAAGGGACCTATCTGTGCGTACACGCCTTCGCCGCGGCGGTGCGACAGGCCGGATCCACGCGGACCGATGCCCTGTTGAATGCCTTGAGCACGGTGGAGGTGCAGGGACTGCAAGGACAGGTGCGCATGGATCCGGTCACGCAGCATGCCCACGTCAACAGTTATCTCTCCCGTTGCAATGCCGACGGAACCTTCACGATCATCGAACGGTTCGGACAGATTCCGCCCTTCATTCCCGAGCGCTATCGCAGTGTGCGATTCGGCAGCCACGTTTACAAACCGTTGCCCCAAAACAAAATGGATGCTGAGATCCCGCCGCCAGACGACGCCACGCTTGCGACCGGTGGTGTGGCGGGTGTGGATCGACAGGGACGGATGCTTTTCCACAATGCCCGCTTCGCCTCGATGTGGCCGGAATGCGCCTTGGACATCGGTCGTCCGATCCGCCAACTGTGGCGCGATCCTGAGGCGTTCGATGCCGCATTGCAGGAGGCCTTTGCACAAGGATTGTGGCGTGGCGCGTTCACGGTTCGCGTCGGATCCGGAACCGATCAGATCCTGCTGAAGGTCGTTCTGGAGCGATTGCCCTTCAGTACGTCTGAAGCGACCCTCTGCATGCTCTATGTCAATCCGGAAGAGAGTGCGCATCCTCTATCCGGTGATCCGGCCCGTCGGATTCTCGATATCGCCGACATGGCCGTCATTGCCACCAATGCCGAGGGATCAATCCGGCAGGTCAACACCCATGCCTGCGAGTTGTTCGGATACACTGCCGACGAATTGCAAGGATTGCCGGTGCATCTGCTTCTGCCGCCCCATCTGCGTGGTCATCACGTCGAATCGATGCAATGGTTCGTGGCGTCGGAAGCCAGGGAGATCCCCATGGGACGACGCGGAGCCGTCTCGGGATACCGCAAGGATGGGTCGGTGTTTCCGGCTGAAGCGAGCATCGCCAAATTTCGCCATGGCTCGGGGTGGATGCTGGTCGTCACCCTCCAGGACATCAGCGAACGCAAACGCGCCGAAGAGGAGATGCTGTGGCGTGCGACCCATGATCCTCTGACCGGTCTGCCGAACCGCGCCCTGATCAAGGAGCGGTTGACCAATGCTCTTCAGCGCACGCGTCGCAACGGGCTGAACGTGGCCCTGTTGTACATCGATCTCGACAATTTCAAGCTGATCAACGATACCCATGGCCATGAGACGGGCGATCGTTTGTTGGTTGTCGTGGCGAAGATTCTGCTCGACACCATGCAGGCCGGCGATACCGTCGCACGTCTGGGCGGGGATGAATTTCTGGTGCTGTGCGATCAGACCGAGAGTCTGCAGACCGTGACCATGTTGGCCGAACGCCTCAATCAGGCATTGCGGGTCTCCATACCCTTGGACGAGCAGCAGGTGTTCATCACCGCCAGCATCGGCCTGGCCATTGGCCATGGTGCGACCCACTCCGCCGACGACCTCCTGAGGGAGTCCGATGTGGCCATGTACGCATCCAAGGAGCAGGGGCGCGATGGGTATCGGGTGTTCACGGACGAGGTGCATGCCCTGGTGCAACAGCGATTGACCCTTTCCAACGGACTGCGCCACGCCCTGGAGCGCGACGAGTTTTCGTTGTTGTTTCAGCCCATCGTGAGCGCGAGTCATGGCCGCATTTGCGGAGCCGAGGCCCTGATCCGCTGGCAGACCGCGACGGGATCGATCTCTCCCGGTGTATTCATTCCGGTCGCCGAGAGTACCGGATCCATCGTGCCGATCGGCGCATGGGTCTTCCGTCAGGCCTGCCGCGCCCAGACCGGATGGCGCCGCGCATTGACCGGTCGCAATCCGCCTTATGTCTCGATCAACGTCTCGACCAGACAACTGAACGAGGAGAACCTGGTCAACGAATTTGCCAAGATCCTGCACGAAGAGGAGACCCTGCCCGCCCATATTCTGATCGAAATCACCGAAACTTCCCTGATGTCGGACGTGGAACTCAATCTCAAGGCGTTGCGGGGATTGGCGGATCTGGGACTCCGGATCGCCGTCGATGATTTCGGCACCGGGTATTCATCTTTGTTGCAACTGCTGCGCATGCCGGTATCGACGATCAAAATCGATCGGGCCTTCGTGGAGGGATTGGACAAGCGGGAAGACAGTCGCGCCATAACCGCCGCGATTGTGCGCATGTCCAAGTCTCTGGGCAAGGAGGTGATCGCCGAAGGGGTGGAGAATGGTTTTCAGCAGTTGGAGTTGCAACATCTGGGCAGTGACCGGCTACAGGGCTTCTATTTTTTTCGTCCGATGAGCAGCGATGCCCTGCTGGATGCGGTCCGCGCCCAGGGGGAACAGGATCCGGGACATACCGGTGCCCCGGTCCATTATACGATCTATCTGAGCGAAGCCACTTCCGAGATGTCCGAAAGCGCATTGGATGGCTTGCGGCGTCAATCGCAGGCGTTCAACAGCGTGCATGGGGTCACCGGTTTCTTGATTTATGCCAACGGACATTTCATGCAGATGTTGGAGGGACGCGCGGAAATGGTGCACGAACTGATGGAGAAGATCGCCCAGGATCGCCGTCATCGGAACATTCACGTCGTGGTCAGTGGTCAGGCTGAACGCCGTCTGTTCCAGAACTGGAGCATGGGGTTCTGGAACATGGAACAGGCCAACAATGGCGCGGATTTTTCCCAATGGAGGGAAAAGACGATCAATCTGCTGGATTTATCGCACAATGCACGGTTGTGTTTTGCCCTGTTCGACGCGCTGTCGAAACATGACGGCTTGAATACAATCCAACCCGACCACCTGTCAGGGCATCGCCGGTGATGTTTTGATCCAGTATTTCGAGCGGATCGAACGCTTGGAAGAGGAGCAATCCGGCATCGCCGAGGACATCAAGGCCGTTTTCCTGGACGCCAAGGGCAACGGCTTCGATGTTCAAGATCATGCGCGAGACTCAAGATGCGGAAGATGGAGCGGGAGACGCTGGAGGAGCAGGATAACCTGGTGGATTTGTACCGCCAGGCCATCGGCATGCACTGAGACCCCGTCCTTTGGTGGTGACCGGACGTCCACCCAGGCGTCCGATCCCGCGCTGTATATCCTTCTTGTCAATTCCCTTATGGCTATAAATTTAATCGGTATGGTGTCCCCCGATTTTGGTGTCCCTTATGGCTATAAATTTAATCGGTATGGTGTCCCCCGATTTTGGTGTCCCCCGATTTGGTCCCGATTTCGTTCATAAATTTAATCGGTATGGTGTCCCCCGATTTCGGGTTCAGCAGGTGATGGGAACCTTGCGAAAGGAAGATCGACAAACGGCCTGATGGAATCTCGTCATCGTGGAGAGCGTCCTGCGCGGGTGCTTACCCGGACAGTCACACGATCAATTCAATACACTACGAATAAAGTCGATTGTCCTTTCACTATACTGTCTACGCACACAGTTATGGTAAGATGCTCCAGTTATGTTTGCCAGTATGCTTGGATCTAGATGATACATTTCACCATGAAGAGAGAGCACTCCCTCTCTAACAAGAGCACCAAGCACGTCACTCCCACAACCTTTTGTCATTCTGGCGTGTTCAATTTTATCTCTAAAGCGAGCAAGGGATCCTTTGCTGTGAGACCGGAACGAGATAATAAATTTCCTAAAGCGTCGTAATGCTTCCTGCTCTCGCGGGTCTGTAATTTGTGTCGGCTCAGAAGCGAACGCGGTCCAAGGATAAGCACGAGAGCCTGGCCACGATACCGAAAAATCAACATCACCACGCAAAATTGGGACTACAGAGATACGATCTCCATCGAACGTATCCGCCTCAAGGTTAACGGTGCGATTTTCTTCAGTTGACTTTTCGACAATAACCCGCTCTGCCATAATCTGAAGATTGGCGCATTGAATCGTCACCGGCGAAACAAAAGTCGCTTCAGCACCAGATCCTACACTTACCGTTGCGTAGCGTGTTGACACATCGACGTTTTCCACATGGGGGCCAAGCAAAATTGGATTTGTCTGATCTGTAACAAAGCTCAAAATGTGCGGACTTTCTTCACCGCGCCGCGTCAGAGTGATCTCGATTTCGGCCCGAAGAGCTTCCTCTGGTTCCTCAGCATCTTCATCACTGCCAATGATCAGACTGGCATTTTCTCCAAGCGAAAGACCTGCTCGAAGAGAATTATAAAAAATGCCAACATGAGATGGATTCATAAAATTTGACAATCCGTCTTCAGTCTCGGTCTTATAGAATTCCGAAAAAAAGGGGTTGGCGGCCACACCTCGGGCAATCTCACGAAGAAGAACCTTGTTTGAGAGAGCTTGATCACCGTTCTTGATAGCCCAGGCGCTGATCACGGCATCGAACACAGATGACGAAGACTGCTGGGACGTCCCATCAAGAAATGGGTGTTCGCCAACCCATGTTTCCAATGCGGCATTATAAATTTCGGCATCTTTTGGGGACATTCTTGGTGCTTCAGGCGGTGTCACTCCGTATATCCTTGCAGCCAAGCGATGAAGCTGTTCATCCTGGAGATATAGAGTGCCAGCAACGGAGGGATTGCTAAACGCCAGACTATCTAGCTTGCTGCGCTCACGGTTCAGTATTGCGGTAGTGATTTTCTCTAGTCCCACAGGGGTATTGCCACTCTCAATATCTGAGACCACAGCCTGTGGGTTTGTTGACTGCCTTACACAATCAGCAACAGCTTGAAGGACAGGAGCATAGCCAGCAAATCGGTTTCCGTCGGTATGCGTCTGGTTGCGCAGTCCATTAATGAGACCCGATACAGCTATGCGTTCGGTTTGTTCGCTCGCACGATCAGGCTTAGTGTCGCGAATTCGAGCCATTGCAAATTCAACAGCCGAATCAGAGTTGTAATAACCAATTTCCAGTATCGGTACACTTACATTTCTCAGAGCGAACGCGAGATAGGCGTCTTGCACGGCACCCGTTCGGCCAAAAAGAACGGTCGGAACGGAGCGATTAATTGACAGATCAGCAACATCACCCAAAAATGCCTCATATGCTTCTTGCGTTACCCGTAACCGGGCTTCGTCAAGGCCATCTATCATGATCGCAACAGCGTTTCCCTGCCAACTTGCGGACAATCCGCATTTATAAATTCCACCGCTAATAGTGTTGCCGCCGACAGGGGCTGCGACGGCCAAATCTAAATAAATCGCCCCACAATTAAAGGCAATTTGTCTGGCAAGAGTTGATTTTCCAACGGCACCTGGAGCAGAAACCAATATTAATGGACTGGAATCAGCGGATATGGCGTTTTCTGTTTCACTACTTGACTCAAGCGGAGCCTCGACAAAAGTATTGAGCCCACTCCTAATACATTGCCATCCTGGAATCAGCGTCAGATTCTGCCCAGAATATCCAGGCAATCGGCGCTGCCAAAAATCTTTGATCGTGAAGGCCTGCATGATGAACCGCCTAAAATTTGATCAAGAGCCTGTGATGTGTGGTGTCAGTTTGCCCCAGCGCCTCCTTCAGCCATTACCATTGCGAAAGTAGGCCAAAATCGCCATGTTAGCAAGCATCTTTTGGTGGATTGATCTTCTGTGGCGAGACCGGGGACAACGGGACGTGAGGTCGGATGGGCCAAAGTTTGGTGCGCGGTGAAAGCAGGCGGTGCATGTGGTCATCCGTTAGACGCCGGGTTCCCTCGACCCCGTGGTAGTGCGAAGGGGGGTCAAAATGCCCCTGAGGTCGGGGTGCGTGCAACCTATTGATATTTTGGGAGAGGTCGGGGTAAAAAAGCCGTGAGGTCGGATTGCCCGAAGTCCTCGGCCACAGAGAAAGAGAGAGGATTCCGGGCCGGTTTTGGCCCTGGCGGGCGGGGGGCCGACCTCGAGGCGGACGAACCATATTTTGGCCGTCGCCGTAACCATTGGAATTGTTGGGGAATTTCAGACGAAAAAGGCCGCCCTGGAAGGCGGCCTTGGATCGGATAGCTTTTTTATATTTCTAAATGGTGGAGCCGAGGGGGATCGAACCCCTGACCTTCGCATTGCGAACGCGACGCTCTCCCAGCTGAGCTACGGCCCCTTGATACAACGCCATATTCTGCATGATTATTTCGCAAAGCACAAGTGGAAAGATCACTGGAGCGGAAATTGCCTTGTAATCGCGCCTCTGCCTTGGCAAGCGGTTTGAATCCCTGTGTCAGTCCGGTGATCCATGGCCAGAGCCTGGCCTAAACCGTGTGGAGTGGAAAGGAGTGAGATGGGGGAGTTGTCGAAACAAGGGGTTATGCCATGTGTGTCCTCGTGATCCTGCGTCGTCCGGACCATCCGCGTTGGCCTCTGTTGATCGGGGCCAACCGGGATGAGATGCGTCAGCGCCCCTGGTCGCCTCCTGATGCGCATTGGCCTGAGCATCCCGATATCCTTGGGGGGCTGGATCGGATCGGGCAGGGGAGTTGGCTGGCGATGTCGCGGAGCGGAGTTTTGGCCACCGTGTTGAACCGCACCGGCACGCTGGGCGGTCGGCCCGGTAAACGGTCCCGTGGCACTTTGCCACTCCTGGCCCTGCGGGCGTCCACGGCGCGCGAGGCGGTGGATCGTTTGAAAGCCTGGGTCGATCCGGAGGATTATCAGGCTTGCAATCTGGTGGTGGCGGATCGTGGTGGCGACGCCTTCTGGATCGTCTTGGATCCGGAACGGATCGGAACACCGGGGATGTCCGTGGTGGAGGTGCCTCGTGGCCTTTCGATCCTCTCCAGTGGGGATCTCAACGATACGGCGCAAGAGAGAGTCGTCGCCCATCTGCCCCGCTTTCGGACGGCAGACGCGCCGCGTCCCGAAGTGGGGGATTGGCGTGCATGGCGGGCGCTCCTCGGCAATCGTGAGCCGGTGGTGGCCGACCAGGAGAACAGCGCCCTGTGCTTTCGGCTTGCGTCGGGCTTTGGCACGGTTTCAAGCTCCCTGATCGCCCTGGCCGGGGATGGGGGACGGGATCGCTGGCTGTTCGCCCCCGGACCGCCCGATGTCACGGATTATGTCCCGGTATCCGGGCTGGCAAGGTGGTGAAGGCAGGTCCGTCCATCTCCGCGGGAATCACGAAGGGATCACGCCGGTGGAGAGACGGGAATTTCTCCGTTGGAGGAGGGGGTGATGAAGGGCTGGATGTCGGCTTCCATGCGACCGCGCGCGATCGGGGAGAGGGCGAGGGTGAGGTGAATGTGGGTTTCGTCGTCGTGCCGCTCCAGTACCTGCCCTTCCCGACAGAGCCGGGCCAGCAGCGCGCCATCCGTGATCGGCAGGCGCAGGCACAGCAGACGGCAGTTGCCTCGCGAGCGATCTCCCAGGGTGGCCAGCAGGGTATCCAGTCCCGTTCCGGTCACCGCCGAAATCACCAGGGAATCCACACGCGCCGCCATCCGTTCGCCCAGGCCAGACTCCTCGGGTGGAAGACGGTCCGCCTTGTTGTAAAGTGTCAACAGAGGCTTGTCGCCTACGTCCAGGTCGCGCAGCGTCTCCTCCACCGACTCCTGCTGCGCCTCCCACTCCGGATCGGACAGATCCACCACATGCAGCAATAAATCCGCTTCCAGGGTCTCCTCGAGCGTGGCGCGGAACGCGGCGACCAGTTGATGGGGCAGATCGCGGATGAATCCCACGGTGTCGCTCAGGATGATCTTTTCGCCGTTCGGCAGGCGGATCCGTCGTACCGTGGGGTCGAGGGTGGCGAACAGCTGATCCTCGGCCAGCACTCCGGCGCCGGTCAGGCGGTTGAACAGGGTGGATTTCCCGGCGTTGGTATACCCGACCAGCGCCACACTGTAAAAAGGAACCTCCTGGCGCGCCCGACGTTGCAGGGCACGGGTGCGTTGCACGGTCTCCAGTTTCTTCTCCAGTTGCCGGATCCGCTCCCGGATCAGACGACGGTCCACCTCGATCTGGGTTTCGCCCGGTCCGCCACGCAGACCCACGCCACCCTTCTGACGCTCCAGATGGGTCCAGGAGCGCACCAGGCGCGATTGCTGATACAGCAGTGCCGCCAACTCCACCTGCAACCGTCCCTCGCGGGTCTGGGCGCGGGCCGAAAAGATCTCCAGAATCACCCCGGTTCGATCCGAAACCTTGGCCGCCAGCGCCTTTTCCAGATTGCGTTGCTGCACCGGGGTCAGCGCGTGGTTGAAAAGCACCAGTCCCGCCTCGTGTTCGATCACCTCGGTGGCCAGGGTTTCCAGGTTTCCCTTGCCCAGGTAGGTGCCGGAGTGGGGACGGGGCAGGGGAAAATAGCGCCGGCCCACCGGTTGCAACCCGGCGCTCACCGCCAGGCGCTCGATCTCTTCGGCGAGTCGTTCCGCGTGGTCCCGGCTCTCCCCTTGGGCGATGGTCTGCACCAGCAGAACGCGCATGGGTTTGGGGGAACGGTCGATCTTGGCTTCTTGACTCACGTTAATTTCTCGAACTGGCAAAGGGAGAGCGGTTCATGGGGTCGGATTGGCGCTTGCATCCGGTTTTTTTGGGCAGGCGACCTCCAAACTTGCATGATGGGGGGAGAACCCCCTCACCCCCCAACCGTGGACCTCCC
>NZ_JBZVFG010000060.1:0-19221 GCF_058402785.1 Candidatus Magnetaquiglobus sp. | reverse complement strand
GAACCCCCTCACCCCCCAACCGTGGACCTCCCTTACGGGAGTTCCACGGTAAACGTGCAGGATGGGGGAAGAACCCCCTCACCCCAACCGTGGACCTTCCTTACGGGAGTTCCACGGTAAACGTGCAGGATGGGGGGAGAACCCCCTCACCCTTCCTTACGGGAGTTCCACGATAAAAAGCGGAACCGAAGCTCGCGAAGGCTACGCGCGGCGCCTTTTTCGCAAAAGAGGCGAAAAAGGCTTCTTTGAAAAAAGCGCGCTCTCGGCGCGCCGGATCGTCTCATCCACTGAATTTCAAGGAGGTCGCATGCTACTGCTTCGTTTTCTTCTGGCCATCGCCGCCGGTTACCTGATCTATCGACTGGTGCGTCGTTTCATCGCCCCGGCCAACGATGCGCTCAACGCCCCACCCGCGGGAAGCGGTTCGAAGCTGGTGCGCTGCGAACGCTGCGCCACCCTGATCCCGCCGGAAAACGCCCTGGTGCGCGGGGACCATCTCTTCTGCTCCGAGCAGTGTCGCACCGCTTCCTGACGGCGGATGCGACGGATGGGAATCGCTTCCTCCGTTTATTGCATAGATTATGACAATTTATGACAATGGAGACGAAAAAACCGTGTCACGCCGGAACGTGACACGGTTTTTCATGGATCCACCACGACCAGGGGAGGATGGTCGGAAGGGGATGGTTCGGCACCCCCGCTCCGGTCACCCTTGCGGGCGATTCAAATTTCCCAGCGACCATCCGGACGACGGCAGGCGGTTTTGACGACCGTCTCGCGCTTGCCGTTGATCACCGAGGAGATCTCGGCCTGGCGGCAGTCGCGGCCATCGACCTGATAGGGGGCCTGCGGGGTGACGGCGTATTCGGCGCGGGTATCCGGGTTGACCCAGGTGGTGGTCTGGCGTGTGGGCATGGTCTCCAGGGCGTTGTTGAGACGGGCCTTGTCGTTCTTGTCCATTTCGTTGCCGACCGTGTAGCCGATGAGGCCGCCGATGGCCGCGCCGATCAAGGCGTTCTGTTCCTTGTTCTTGGAAGGGCCGATCAGACTGCCGGCCAGACCTCCACCCAGCGCGCCGATTCCAGCTCCCTGCTGGGCACGGCTGTCCATGCAGCCGGACATCAGCGGCGCGACGAGCAGCATGGCCGCCAGGGAGAGGATCCAGGGCCGACCGGCCCGCGCGACGCGACGCTTGACAGACGAAAAAACGGTCATAATGAGTTCCCCATTCGCACGATGATGTTCACACCGGTATCGCTCGATTGCCGATCGTCGGATTCTCGGAGCATGAAAATTATCGAAAATGATCGCGCATATACTTGCAAAAGTCAAATCAAATTTGTAAAGAATGGTATTTGGCCGTATACTTACCGGATGAGATCCGTTCCCAATATTCGTTGGACTGATCGGCCATGGCCGATCAGCCTTCATGCAACACGTCGCGATCGAAGAAAAATCGACCCGATTCACTGGGTGACAAGGCATTCATGACCGACCGGCATCCCATCGAGCTGTTGCTTTCCGACCCGACGAAGCATCCGACGCCGGCCCCCTGCACCCAGGATCCCGGTCCGCGTCGCACCCAGGGGCCATGGACGATTCTGATCGTCGATGACGATACCGACATCCACGCCCTCACCCGCATGGTGCTGCGCGACCTGACCTTCGCCGGCGCGGGACTGACCTTTGCCAGCGCCCACTCCGCCGCCGAGGCGATCCCGATTCTCGAAGCCAATCCGGAAATCGCGGTGATGCTGCTCGACGTGGTGATGGAAACCGATCAGGCCGGCCTCGATCTGGTGCGCCATGTGCGCGAGGTGATGAAAAACGGCTTCGTGCGCATCATTCTGCGCACCGGACAGGCCGGACAGGCCCCGGAACCGCGGGTGATCACCGAATACGACATCAACGACTACCGCGACAAAAGCGATCTGACCAGCCAGAAGCTGATCACCGCGGTGACCGTGGCCCTGCGCGCCTGGCGCGATCTCAAGACCATCGAACATCTGGTCCATTCGCTGCGCCGCGAACGGGAGAGTCTGGCGCGGGCGCAACGCATCGCCCATCTGGGCAACTGGGAGTGGGACATCGCCCGCGACGCGATGATCTGCTCGGAAGAGGCGCGCCGCATCGTCGGCATTCCCATGCACTCCGACATTCATGGCGCCCTGGAGACCTTTCTCTCCATCTCCCACCCCGAGGACCGGGCACGGGTCGAGCAGACCATCCAACACGCGCTGCTTGAACTCACCCCCTTCGAGTTCGATCACCGGGTCTTGCGTCCGAACGGCGAAATCCGCTGGGTCCACGAGATGGGCGAGGTGATCCGCGACGCCGACGGCAAGCCGATGCGCGTGGCCGGCACCATGCACGACCGCACCGAGCAGCGCGAGGCCGAACAACGTCTGAAAATCGCCGCCTCGGTCTTCGAGGGGGCGATGGAAGAGGCCGAATCCCACATGCTGCTCACCGCCAAGGTGTTCGAGAACGCGGTCGAGGGGGTGATGGTCACCGATCGGCGCGGACGGATCGTCTCGGTGAATCCGGCCTTTTCGGTGATCACCGGCTTCGACGCGGACGACGCGCTGGGCAACACCCCGGCCATGCTCCAATCCGGGATCCACGACGAATGCTTCTATTCCCGTCTGTGGCACGACCTGCTCGGCGAGACCAGTTCCTGGCGCGGCGAGATCTGGAACCGTCGCAAGAACGGCGAGGCCCATCCGGTGTGGGAGACGATCACCGCCATCCGCGACCGCACCCAGACCATCACCCATTTCGTGGCCGTGTTCCAGGATCTGACCGCCATCAAGCGCAGCGAGGAGGCGTTGCACTTCCGCACCTACCACGACAGCCTCACCGGACTCCCCAATCGCGCCCTTTTCCACGACCGTCTGCGGCAGGCGATCGGCCAGTCCGGACGCAGCGACGACAAGGTGATGGTGCTGATCTTCGATCTGGATCTGTTCAAGAACCTCAACAACAGCCTGGGTCACACGGTCGGCGACCGTCTGCTCAAGGGGGTGGCCGAGCGTCTGCGCCATTTCGTGCGCGAGGGGGACACGGTGAGCCGTCTGGCCGGAGACACCTTCGGCTTCATCCTGCGCGGCATCCGCAACTCCCAGGATGTGGGGGTGGTGGTGCGCAAGCTGGCCGACGCCCTGGCCAAACCCTTCTACATCGACGACCAGGAACTGTTCGTCACCGCCAGCATGGGGGTCACCCTCTGTCCGGAGGATGGGGACGAGGCCGATCTTCTGATCCGCAACGCCGACATGGCGGTGGCCCGCGCCAAGACCGCCGGACGCGACAACTGTCAATACTACGCCCCGGCCATGGGCGCCGAGGCGGAACGGCGTCTGGCGCTCGAAAACAGCCTGCGCCAGGGTCTGGAACGGGACGAATTCCTGCTGCACTACCAACCCAAGGTCGATCTGCGCACCGAGCGCATCTCCGGCATGGAGGCCCTGGTGCGCTGGCGTCACCCCCGGGATGGGATGATCTCGCCGGCGGAATTCATCCCCGTGGCCGAGGAGAGCGGATTGATCCTGCCGTTGGGATCGCGGGTGCTCAAGCAGGCCTGCCTGCAAACCAGAAAATGGCACGATGCCGGCTTCGAACATCTGCGGGTGGCGGTGAATCTGTCGATCCGCCAGTTCCGGCAGGCCGATCTCCTGGACGAAGTGCGCGCCGCCCTCGAGGAGAGCGGGCTCCCTCCCGATGCCCTGGAACTCGAAGTGACCGAAACCCTGATGATGGAGAATCTCGACGACATCGTGGCCATTCTGACCCGTCTGAAGTCCCTGGGCCCGACCATCGCCGTGGACGACTTCGGGGTGGGTCACTCTTCCCTCACCTACCTGAAAAAACTCCCCATCGACGTGTTGAAGATCGACCAGTCGTTCGTGCGCGATCTGACCCTCGACTCCGACGACGCGGCCATCGTCACGGCGATCCTCGCCCTGGGTCGCAGCCTGCGGCTCAAGGTGGTGGCCGAGGGGGTCGAAACCCCGGAACAACTCGCCTTTCTGCGCAACGAGGGGTGCGATCAGTTCCAGGGATATCTCTTCAGCCGTCCGCTCGAGATCGAGGCCTTTTCCCGCCGGCTCGCGGAGAGCTTTCCCGCCCCGTGACGCGCGGCCCAGGCCGCGAAAAACACCATCCGGTCCGTACAAATGCCGTCGCGCGAACGCGCAAACCATGCTAGTATTTCACCCATGGATCACCATGGGAACGTTTCACGGATGGCGGCGAGTCGGGAGCCCCGCCATCGGGATCGACGAGATGCGGTCCCATGCGACGACCCGTGCATCGATCGAAGCGGCATAGCCTTCAACAAAACCAATTCATAGGGGATTACCATGCGCACGCGTACTCGATTCACCCTCTGGTCGGTCGCCGCCCTGCTCGGCTTGGGCATGACCTTGGCCAATCCGTCCCAGGCAGCCGCTCCGGGTGGCGCGGCGGCCAACGCGCCGGGCGGGGGCGGTCGGGTCAGTTTCGCCGAGGATGTCTTCCCCATTCTCCAGAACCGCTGCCTGGAGTGCCACAAGGCCGGCGCGCCGGGTCTGGCCTTCTCGGGTCTCAACCTCGAAACCTACGAAGGGTTGATGCAGGGAACCCGCTTCGGACCCGTGGTGGTGCCGGGCAATGCCATGGTCAGCAACCTCAACGTCCTGGTCGAGGGACGGGCCGGCATCCGCATGCCCCACAACCGCAAACGACTCACCGCCTGCGAAATCGAGATCCTGCGCAACTGGGTCAATCAGGGAGCCAAGAACAACTGATGATGAAACTTCGTACCGTCGTGATTCCGGTGGCGGGCCTGGGAACCCGTTTTCTGCCCGCCACCAAGACCATGCCCAAGGAGATGCTCCCGGTCGTGGACAAACCGTTGATCCAGTACGCGGTCGAGGAGGCCTGGGCCGCAGGCATGGAACGAATCGTCTTCATCACCGGTCGCGGCAAGAAAATCCTCGAGGATCACTTCGACCACTCCCCGGAGCTGGAAGAGACCCTGACCGCGCGCGGCAAGCTGGACCTGCTGGCCGAAGCCAAATCCACCATCCCCGCGGCGGCGGGCAACCTGCTCTTCACGCGCCAGAACCGTCCCCTGGGTCTGGGACACGCGGTGTGGTGTGGTCGCAACGTGGTCGGCGACGAACCGTTCGCCGTGATCCTCCCGGACGACCTGATCGATGTCGCGGATGGCGAACCGGTGCTGCGGCAGATGGCCCGCCAGTTCGAACAGCGTCAATCCTCCATCGTGGCGGTGATGCCGGTCGATGCCGATCAGACCAACAAGTACGGCATCGTCGCTCCGCTCGACAAGGAACTGGATACCCGTTCCGAGGCCAACCGCTGCTTCCAGGTGACCGGACTGGTGGAAAAACCCCTCGCCGCCGCCGCACCCTCCAACCTGGCGGTCATCGGGCGCTACATCCTCACCCCGGAGATCTTCAACTACCTGGAGCGGCGCCATCAGGGGGTGGGCGGCGAAATCCAGCTCACCGATGCCATCGCCGGTCTTCTGGAGCAGCAATCCGTCTTCGCCTTCCGCTTCCGTGGCATCCGCTACGACTGCGGCGACAAGGTGGGCTTCCAGATGGCCAACACCGCCCTCTCCCTGCAATGTCCGCAACTGCGCGAACGGCTGCTGCCCTTCCTGCGCGATCTGGTCGCGAGTCAGGGTTGACACCTCTTCAAACCAAGCAAGGATCCTAAATCACCATGCGCATCACCATGATCGGCGCCGGATATGTGGGTTTGGTCTCCGGGGCCTGTTTTTCCGAATTCGGGGTACACGTCACCTGTGTCGATTCCGACGAGGGGAAAATCCAACGCCTGCGGGAGGGGACCATTCCGATCTTCGAACCCGGTCTCGACCGGCTGGTGCAACGCAACACCGTGGCGGGACGGTTGAGTTTCACCACCGAGCTGGGCAAGGCGGTCGCGGAGAGCGAAGCGGTCTTCATCGCGGTGGGCACCCCGGAGCGACGTGGCGACGGCGCGGCGGATCTTCAGTTCGTATTCGCGGCGGCCAAGGAGATCGCCCGGCACATCCAGGGATTCACGGTGGTGGTGACCAAATCCACGGTGCCGGTGGGCACGGGCGCGCGCATCGCCGAGCTGATCCGTCAGGAGAACCCCGAAGCGGATTTCGCCATGGCCTCGAATCCGGAGTTTCTGCGCGAGGGGTCGGCCATCGAGGATTTCATGCGTCCGGACCGGGTGGTGATCGGCGTGGAGGACGAACGGGCGGTGGATGTGCTCAAGAGTCTCTACCGTCCCTTGTACCTGATCGAAACGCCGATCCTGATCACCAACATCCCCACCGCCGAGTTGACCAAATACGCCTCGAACGCCTTTCTGGCCACCAAGATCATGTTCATCAACCAGATCGCCAACCTGTGCGAATCGGTGGGCGCGGACGTGCACCACGTGGCCAAGGGGATGGGGTTGGATCGCCGCATCGGCGGCAAGTTCCTGCATCCCGGACCGGGTTACGGCGGCTCCTGTTTTCCCAAGGACACCCAGGCCCTGGTGCGCACCGCCGCAGATCATCAGGAGCCGATGACCATCGTCGCGGCGGTGATCGAGGCCAACACCCAACAGAAGCATCGCATGGTGGACAAGGTGGTCAAGGCGGTGGACGGTGAGCTGGCCGGTCTGACCATCGGCGTGCTCGGTCTCACCTTCAAGCCCAACACCGACGACATGCGCGACTCCCCCTCGCGGGTGATCGTGCCGGAACTGGCACGACTGGGGGCGCAAATGGTCGCCTTTGATCCGGAGATCCGCGGCACCGCCGAGGAGAACTTCCCCGGTGGCGGGGTGCGTTTCGCGGCCAGCGCCTACGCGGCCTGCCAGGGGGTGGATCTGGTGCTGATCCTGACCGAATGGAACCAGTTCCGCAACCTGGATCTCAACGCCATCCGCGCCGGGATGCGCGCCCGTCCGGACGGGCGGTATCTGTTCTGTGATTTCCGCAACATCTACGATCCGTCCGCGATGCGTCGGGCGGGTTTCCATTACGTCTGCGTGGGACGCTAGGACACCATGATCGTCGTCAATCCATTCATTTTTCGGGAGTATGACATTCGCGGCGTGATGGGCAAGGATCTGTCGCCCGAGCTGTTCCGCGATCTGGGTCGAACCTTTGCCGCCCATCTGCGCGCCGAGGGGCGACAGGCCAATCTGACCGTCGCCGTGGGTCGGGACGGTCGCATCTCCTCGCCGGTTCTGGCCCAGGGTCTGATCGACGGATTGGTGTTGGGCGGGATGCGGGTGATCGACGTGGGGCTGACCCCCACGCCGGGGCTCTATTTTGCGGCCCACCATTTCAAGGCCGATGCCGGCATCATGATCACCGGCAGTCACAACCCGCCGGATCACAACGGCATCAAGATGATGCGCGCCGGGCGTCCGGTCTACGGCGTGGAGATCCAGGCGCTCAAGCGTCGTCTGGAGGCGCGGGACTTTCCGGCCCTTCCCGGTGGTTCCGCCGAGAAGCAGGAGATCCTGGCCACCTATGTGGAACGGATCTGTCGGGATTTTCATCCCGGTCGTCCCTTGAAGGTGATCTTCGACTGTGGCAACGGCGCCACCGGCGTGGTGGCCGGCGAGATCCTGCGGCGTCTGCCGGGGATTCACGGCGAGGTATTGTTCGCCGAGGTGGACGGCACCTTCCCGAACCACCATCCGGATCCGACCGAGCCGAAGAATCTGGAGATGATGGCCGCGCGCATGCGGGAGACCGGCGCGGAACTGGGGATCGCCTTTGACGGCGACGGGGATCGCATTGGCGCCATGGATGCCCAGGGTCGTATTCTGTGGGGCGACATGTTGATGATTCTGTTTGCCAGGGACATTCTGGCCCGGGATCGGGGTGCGGCGGTGATTGGGGATGTGAAGTGTTCGCAGCGTCTGTTCGACGCCGTGGCCAAGGCGGGTGGCGAGCCGATCATGTGGAAGACCGGGCATTCGCTGATCAAGAGCAAGATGCGGGAGACGGGTGCGCCGTTGGCTGGCGAAATGAGCGGCCATCTCTTTTTCGCCGACCGTTATTATGGTTTTGACGACGCCTTGTATGCCGCGATGCGGTTGTTGGAGTTGGCGGTGGCGCGTGAAGGTTTGTTGTTGGAGGAGTTGAACGATCTGCCGGTCATGCATGCCTCGCCGGAGTTGCGCATTCCGTGTCCGGACGAGCAGAAGTTTGTGATCATGGAGCGCGTATTGACCCGTTTGCGGGATGCTGGCGCGGCCTTGTCGGACATGGATGGCGCGCGGGTGCGGGTGACGGACGGATGGTGGTTGTTGCGGGTATCGAACACGCAACCGATTCTGGTGGCGCGTGCCGAGGCGACGAGTCAGGCGCGGTTGGAGGAGATTCTGGGAGATTTGGCGGTGTTGTTGGACAAGGAGGGTGTTGCGTTCACGGTTGGGCACGGGCACGGTTGAGGGTGGGGCCGGGGATGGCCGGCGGGGCGGAGTCCCGTGCGGGTCTGAAAACGTTTGCGGGGGGCCGGGGGCCGGGGCGGAGCCCCGTTCGAGCCTGAAACGTTTGCGGGGGGCCGGGGGCCGGGGCGGAGCCCCGTTCGAGCCTGAAACGTTTGCGGGGGGCCGGGGGCCGAAGGTCCCCGGCAGGGGGTGGGACAGCGTCCCACGACTTTGCCTTTGACTTTTCCCTCATCCGTTTCTTTTGTCTTTGCTTTTCGCGCGCTTTACACGATAAGCCTTTTTTCGCGTTTTTTGCGAAAAAAGGCGCAGCGCGCGGGTTTTTGTCTTTGCTTTTCGCGCGCTTTACTCGGTAAGCCTTTTTTCGCGTTTTTTGCGAAAAAAGGCGCAGCGCGCGGGTTTTTGTCTTTGCTTTTCGCGCGCTTTACTCGGTAAGCCTTTTTTCGCGTTTTTTGCGAAAAAAGGCGCAGCGCGCGGGTCTCATGTGCCCTGGTTCGTTGCCGGTTTTTGGCAACGAACCAGGGCGAATTGCTCACGAAGAGGAAACACCCTTGCCAACCGAGTTCCGGGCCCCCTGTTCACGCATGATCGCCGCTTGAGGCGACCTGTTTGGGACTCTGTTCACGCATGCTGCTTGAGGCGGCCTGTTTGGGACTCTGTTCACGCATGCTGCTTGAGGCGGCCTGTTTGGGACTCTGTTCAAAAATGATCGCCGCCTGCGGCGGCCTGTTTGGGGCCATGTTCGCGGGACCGTTTTGCCAAAAGCGCAAAACGGTCCCGCATCCAAGGCTGCGCGCAGCGTTTTTTCGCAAAAATCGCGAAAAAACGCTTTTTTGTAAAGCGCGCTAAAAAACAAAGTCAAAAAGTCAAAAACAAAAAGTCAAAAGCAAAAAGTCAAAAGCAACACCTCGGAGGCTCTGCCTCCGAACCTCCGCCGGGGGCGATAATCGCCCCCGGACCCCCGTGAACCTTTCAACCCATCCCTCGATTGGGTAGCACACCATGGAACCCACTCTCCAAGTCACCCTCGCCGGCATGACCCTCGCCAATCCGTTGATGCTGCTCTCCGGCTGCGCCGGCTTCGGCGAAGAACTGACCCGCGTCGATGGGTTCGACTTCACCTCGGTGGGCGCGATCTGCCTGAAAGGCACCACCCTGAACCCCAAGGAGGGCAACCCTCCCCCACGGGTGGCCGAAACCCCAGCCGGCATGCTCAACGCCATCGGCCTGCAAAACCCCGGCGCCCGCCACGTGGTGGATGCCATCCTGCCGCGCATCCAAAACCTCCCCACCCGCTTCATCGCCAACATCGCCGGCTCCACGGTGAAAGAGTACGCCGAAGTGGCCAGAATTTTCGACAACTCACCCGTGGCCGCCATCGAAATCAACATCTCCTGCCCGAACGTCAAAGAGGGAGGCGTGGCCTTCGGCTCGGATGCAATCATGGCCGCACGGGTGGTCCAGGCCGTCCGCCAGGCGACCAGCAAACCGCTGATCACCAAACTCTCCCCCAACGTCACCGATATCCGCATCATCGCCCGCGCGGTGATCGAATCCGGTACCAACATGCTGTCCGCGGTCAATACCTATATGGGCATGGCCGTGGATTGGCACTCGGGACGCCCGATCCTCGGCAACATCCAAGGGGGACTCTCCGGCCCGGCGATCAAACCGGCAGCCCTGCTGCAAGTGTGGCGGGTCCACGAAGTCGCGGCGCCGCACGACATCCCGATCATCGGCCAAGGCGGCATCGCCACGGCACGCGACGCGGTGGAGTTCATGCTGGTCGGCGCCTCGGCCTTCGGCGTGGGCACGGCCCTGTTCCATACCCCCCTGATCGCGGGCGAAATCATCGCAGGTCTGAAAGCCCATCTGCTCGCCGAAGGACTCGACAACCCGAGTCGCCTGACCGGGGGGCTGAAAACATGAACGACGATAACCGGATAGAACCGATTCATACAGTTGGTCAATAAAGAGAGATTCCAACTGGATGAGAAAACCGGCACTGGGCTCCGACCACTCCGACTTATTGTGAGCACATACAATCATAATTTAACATCTCGTATCTGCTGTCATATTGCATCTTTAAGATTTTATATGACGGTGCTCTACTTAAATATTAGTCATCAAGTACCAAATCTCAATTATCCAAGATATAGTTGAAGCCCAGTACCGGTGAACTGAACAAGTCTGCACCCATACAAAGCCAGAAAGCCAGTGCCTGTTCGATCCAATTGACTGGAGAAAATCATGTCTGCGCCGCCTAAGAACGAACCGATCAAACAACAGATCCCACCACCGCCAACGCCCCCTCCGCTTCGGGAGATTCGCGATGGTGTGGGTGTCACCTACCGGAACCTGTATGCCCCTCCGAACGCCCCGTTCGGACAGAAGAAAAACGATCGGACGCCCTCATGAGCAACCAGGGGCAAACCGCCACCGACTCCACCGCCACCCGCGCCGCGCCGAGTGGTACAAGTGCCGCGTATCCCGAGTTCGGGTCCCAA
Source organism: Candidatus Magnetaquiglobus sp. (assembly GCF_058402785.1). Taxonomy (NCBI): domain Bacteria; kingdom Pseudomonadati; phylum Pseudomonadota; class Magnetococcia; order Magnetococcales; family Candidatus Magnetaquicoccaceae; genus Candidatus Magnetaquiglobus; species Candidatus Magnetaquiglobus sp. The sequence goes on along the minus strand of NZ_JBZVFG010000060.1, from coordinate 8,257 downwards.
TCCCCCTCCGGTCAAGCGATGATTCCCATGCCTTCCACCGATCGCGGAGTCCCCCATGATCGTTCTGCTCGCTGAACCGCGCGGCTTCTGCGCCGGCGTCGAGAGGGCCATCGCCATCGTCGAGAAGGCGCTGGAGACCTTTTCGCCGCCGATCTACGTGCGCCACGAGATCGTCCACAACCGCTGGGTGGTGGAGTCCCTGCGGGCCAAGGGGGCGGTGTTCGTGCATGAACTCGACGAGATCCCGGATGGCGCGGTGGCGATCTTCTCCGCGCACGGGGTCTCCAAGGCGGTGGAGTCCGCGGGGAACCGTCGCCCGCTGCGCATCCTGGACGCCACCTGCCCCCTGGTCTCCAAGGTGCATCGCGAGGCGGAACGGCGCGACCACGAGGGACGACACGTCATCCTCATCGGTCACAAGGGCCATCCGGAGGTGGAAGGAACCCTGGGTCAACTCCCGGAGGGGCGGATGTCGGTGATCAGCCGCGTCGAGGAGATCGACGCCCTCCCCCTGGAACCGGCCACGCCCACGGCCTACGTCACCCAGACCACCCTGTCGATGGACGAAACCGCCGGGGTGATCGAAGCGCTCAAGAACCGCTTTCCGGACATTCTGGGACCGACCCGCGAAGATATCTGCTACGCCACCCAGAATCGTCAGAACGCGGTCAAATCCCTGGCCGAACAGTGCGACCTGATCCTGGTGCTGGGCGCGCCCAACAGCAGCAACTCCAACCGGCTGCGCGAGGTGGCGGAGCGGTGCGGCACGCGGGCGCATCTGATCGAATCGGTTCGGGACGTGCAAGAGGCGTGGCTGGAGGGGGTGGAACGGCTGGGGGTGACCGCCGGGGCCTCGGCCCCGGAGATTCTCATCGATGAGCTGCTCGAACACTTGAAAGAGCGCATCGACCGTGTGGAGACCCTGGCGGTCTCCCGTGAGCATCTCGCCTTTCCCCTGCCCAAGGAGCTTCAGGGTTCCGGGAACTCTTGACTTGCGATCATACGGCGCTCATAAGTGGGGCCGGTTCTCAACCCAGTCGATCCCCAGACATCCCCAAGGATCCATCACCCCTAACGCAAGGCAGAAACATCCATGTCGGACGAATCCACCCAAACCCCGCCCGCCGGTCAACCGGTTTTTCGCGTCGAGAAGCTCTATCTGAAGGATCTCTCCTTCGAAAACCCCAACGCGCCGGAGAGCTTTCGCGACCCCGGCGAGCCGCGCACCGAGTACCAGCTGGAGAGCAATGCCACCCAGAAGGGACCGGAGCACTTCGAGGCGACCCTGCACATCACCGTCAAGGTGCTGGTGGGCGAGGTGACTCTGTTTCTGGTCGATGTCACCTATGCCGGTCTGTTCCTGATGCGCAACATCCCCCGTGAGCACATCGCTCCCATGCTGGGGATCGAGTGTCCCAACATCATCTTCCCGTTTGCGCGCCAGGTGGTGGCCAGCCTGGTGACCGAGGGCGGTTATACGCCGGTGGTGCTGGATCCGATCAACTTCATGGCGTTGTATCAGCAGCAGTTGCAGCAGCGCCAGCAGGAGGCGTGATCCGAACCCGCCCAGCGGTTTTTCAGGCACGAACGGGGAGCCGCGGCTCCCCGTTTTCTTGAACAACCCAAGAGGATCAGAGCTGGAACGACCCCATGGACGCGCCGTGGTGGGCGGTGACCACGGTGGTGATGCCGCCGCGCACGTTGAAGGCGCCGGTGACGGTCATGGCGCGCGGAGCGACCGCGGCCACCAGATCATCCAGGATCCGATTGGTGACCGCTTCGTGAAAGGCCCCCTGATCCCGATAGCCCCACAGATAGATCTTCAAGGACTTCAACTCCACGCACAAAGCATCCGGGATGTAGGCGATGCGGATTTCGGCGAAATCCGGCTGACCGGTCTTGGGGCAAACGCAGGTGAACTCCGGACAGGTCATGTCGATCCGGTAGTCGCGTTGTGGGCAGGGATTGGGAAAAGTATCGATCATTCTGGGAACCTTTTTTCGACAATGGGCTCTGAATCTCCATGGAATCCATCCAAAATAGCCGATTATTGACACCCACGCCACGCCCTATGCGCGATTCTTTTTGAATTCATAAAAAATTTCCTGACATTTCATTGAAATCCCGTTATGTTAGACAGGATGGCACACCCTTGGCATGAGAGGTTCGATCAACAGGGGAAGGATCCAACCATGAACGCCATGATACGACGCTTACTCACACTCTCTCTCGCGCGGTTATCGTTTGTGACCGGTCTGCGCGCGCGTCTGTTTTCGATGAGCGGCGGCGCGATGCTCGCCGCCATGACCCTGTGGCTGGCGGTCGCGACCCCTCCGATGGCGGCCCCCTCCTCCCCGTCCGACTCCTCCGTTGGCGCGGCCATGCCAATCGGCACCGAAGCCGCCGTACCCATGGCGAATCTGCCCGCGCCTCCGTCTCCGGAAACCGAAGGCAACCCCTCCGAAACCCTGCTTCTGCGCATCGAAACCAAACCTCCCGGCGCCACCATCTTCCTCGACGGACAGAAACTCGGCACCACCCCGTTCACCGTGGGTCGCGTCAAGATCGGCATGCATGCCCTGCGCCTGGAAAAAGAGCATTTCAGCCCGGTCTCGTATGACCTGGAGCTTAACGAGGACACGGTGGTCGATCTGACCCTCGACAGCCTGCCCACGCCACCTCCACCTCCCACGGCTCTGCGCAAGGGCGCGTCGTCGGGCGACAAAAGCGGCGCCACCGACGCGCAATCCGCCAGCAAGACACACGAACTGGTGGCATCCCTGACCACCCATGTCACCTCGGACGTGGCACCGTCGGAACGTCACGCCACGCCAACCCCGGCCAGGGAGGCAACCTCCAGGGAGAGCCCCGTCAAGGAGCCCGAGTCCAAGGCCGTCGCCACCCGGGAGGCGGAATCCAGGGGGTCGGCGGTCAAGGAGGCGGATCCCAAGGAGCTGGCCGCCCGCGAACGTCAGGCCAAGCGCGCCCAGTTGCAAAAACAGCGCGAGGAGAAGGAGCTGATGCGCGATGCCGAGGATCATTTCAAGGAGGATCGCCTGACCCGTCCCAAGGGGAGCAACGCCCTGGAGCTTTATCAAAAGCTCCTGCAATCCGAAACCCTGAACGCCGAGGCCGCCGCCCGGATCCGGCAGATCGTCGCCCGTCTTCTGGAACTGGGGCGCGCGGATCTCGACGAATGGCGCCTGATCCAACCCAAGGAGAGCAATGCCCTGACACGGTTCCGGGCGGTGCTGGAGATCGAGCCGGAGAACGCCGACGCCAAGGCGGGGCTGGAGGAGATCGTGGACCGGTTCCTGAGTCTGGCGAAACGTTTCGGCAACGATCCGGACAAGGCGCGGGAGTACATCCGTCAGGCCGAATCGATTCTGCCCGGTCGCCCGCACATCGCCGATGTGCGCGCCGCCCTGTTCCCCAGCGAAGCGGAGAAGACCGATCCCCGCGACGCCTCCCGGACCGCCCGGCCTTGAACGAACCGCCCTTTTTGCGGGAGAGACTGGCAGTGCGGATCGGAAAGGATTAGATTATGGTCAACGGCGTGCGCATCGTCCGCCGCGAACTTAAAGCTTGATGGGTGGAGTTTCCTCTCCCCCACCCGTGGAACGACCATGCTGACGCTCCACGGCAACCCTGGTCAGGATGCCAACGTGAACCAACTGCGACTCCTGTTATTGACGGCCATGGCCGTTTTTCTCGTCCTGGGACTGTTGAACCAGCGCGAGAGCGAGAACTTCACCTCGGACCTGCTCTTCACGCTGGCCTTCTTCGCCTACATCTGGCATGTGCTGCGCCGCAACCGTGGTGCCGCGCCACCGACGCAACCGCCGCCCCCTGCCGATACCCCCATGGAACGGGCCCCCACGCCCCCGCCGGCAGCCTCGCCCGCACCACCGACCCAGGCCGCGCCGCCCAGACATCCCGCGACCCCGAAACCGCGTCCTCCGGCCAACCCGCAACCCGCGCCCGGACCGCAACCCATGGCCGGTGAACCGGCCAGAACGCTCTTCTCCACCAAACCGGCCCGTCCGAGTGGTCGCATCATCCTGCACAAACTCCCCTGGACGATCGTCGAACAGGGCAAACCGGTGGGGCAGTTCCGTCACGTCCCCATTCCGGCCTGGATCCGCACCCCGGACAACCGCTTCGCCGATTATGCCGGCATCGCCCTCACCCCGCCCCCCGAAGGGTGCGTCTGTCTGGAGATCCCCGACCAGGCCGAACTGATCCTGCCGCCCGGATTGATCTACGCCATCCGCACATGACCACGCCCCCGCACACGCCCGCGATGGCCCAGTATTGGGCCATCAAGGCCGACTATCCGGATACCCTGCTCTTCTACCGGATGGGGGATTTCTACGAACTCTTTTACGACGACGCCAAAAAAGCCGCCCCCATCCTGGATGTGACGCTGACCCAGCGCGGGGTGTCGGCGGGAGAGCCGATCCCCATGGCCGGCGTGCCGGCACGGGCCGTGGACGACTACCTCAAGAAGGCGATCCTGGCCGGCTGCCGGGTGGCCATCTGCGAACAGATGGAACCCCCCGGCGCCAACAAGGGTCCGCTGCGACGCGAAGTGGTGCGCGTGGTGACGCGCGGCACCCTCACCGAGGAGAATCTCCTCTCCCCGCGTCTGGATAATTTTTTGGTGGCCATCGCCCCAGCCGCGCCACGTCAAAAGGGCGGACCGGGCATCGCGGCCCTCGAACTCTCCACCGGCCAGTTCCAGGTGGGCGCGCCCGGCTCGTGGGATGCCGCGGCGGCGGCGCTCTCGGCCCTCGATCCGGCAGAGATCCTGCTGCCACGCGGCTGGGAGCCTCCCGAAGAGCTGAACCTGCCACCCGAACGCATCACCCGACGCGCCGAATGGGAGTTCGAACCGCACCAGGCCGCCGATCTGCTGAAAGAACATTTCGGCACTCTCACCCTGGAAGGGTTCGGCATCGCCGACTCCCCGGTCTGCACCACGGCGGCGGGGGCGCTGATCCGCTACTGCCAGGAGACCCAAAAGGCCGCCCTGGCCCATGTCACCGGCCTGACCCGCACCCGCTCCGGGGAGCACATGATCCTGGACGACACCTGTCGCCGGAATCTCGAGATCATGGCCACCCTGCGCCACGGCGAGCGCCGCGGCAGTCTGATCGGCGCCCTCGATCAGACCGTGACCGCCATGGGGGGACGCCTGCTCGCCCAGTGGCTCAACCATCCGTTGCAGGATCCAACCCGCATCCGCGCCCGTCAGGCCGGGGTGACCTGGCTGATCGCCCGCGCCACCGCCCGCGAGGCGCTCCGCGATGAACTCAAGGGGATTTCCGATCTGGAGCGGCTGATCGGTCGGGTGGCCATGGGACGGGCCTCACCCCGCGATCTGGCGGCGTTGCGCGATTCGCTGGGACGCCTCCCCCGCTTGAACGCCACCCTGCGCGATACCGCGGAGCCCCTCCCGCCCCGTCTGGCAGAGATCGCCCAGCGACTGGCCGGTCATGAGGCGCTCCTGGAACGCCTGACCACCACCTTAAGCGACGATCCGCCCTTGCGTCTCATCGATGGGGGGGTGATCCGCGCCGGGATGCATGCCGAACTCGACTCCTGCCGCGCTCTGAGCGTGGATGCCAAGGGGGTGCTCGGGGAGATGGAACAGCGCGAACGCGAACGGTTGGGAATCGGTTCGCTCAAAATCAAATACCATCAGAGTTTCGGCTACACCCTGGAAGTGCCGCGCACCCAGACCGCCAAAATCCCCTACGACTACCGCATCCAGCAGACCATGACCAACACGGTGCGCTACGTCACCCCGGAGTTGAAAGAGCTGGAAGAGCAGATCCTCAACGCCGAGGAGCGCGCCGTCTTCCTGGAGTCGGCGCTGTTCACCGAGCTGCTGGGCTCGGTGGCTGCCGACACCCCGCATCTGCAACGCACCGCCCAGGCCCTGGCCGCCCTCGACGTGCTGGCCGCCTTCGCCGATCGGGCCGATCGCTTCGGCTACTGCTGTCCGGAAATCAACGCCGGCACCGGCATCCACATCCGTCGCGGTCGCCATCCGGTGATCGAGGGGCTGACCGGTCTGGACCGCTTCACCCCCAACGATACCGATCTGGAGGCCGAGGAGAACCGCCTCGCCCTGATCACCGGTCCCAACATGGGCGGCAAATCCACCTTCATGCGTCAGACCGCCCTGATCACCCTGTTGGCCCATGTCGGCGCGTTCGTGCCGGCGGACGAGGCGCGCATCGGTCTGACCGATCGCATCTTCACCCGGGTCGGCGCCGCCGACGATCTGGCCGCCGGACAATCCACCTTCATGGTGGAGATGACCGAAACCGCCTACATCCTCAACCACGCCACGGAACGCTCCCTGGTGATCCTGGACGAGATCGGACGGGGCACCTCGACCCGGGATGGCCTGGCGATCGCCCAGGCGGTGATCGAACGGCTGCACTCCGCCATCCGCTGTCGCGCCCTGTTCGCCACCCACTTCCATGAACTGACCGAGCTGGAACGGCAATTGACCGGACTGTTCAACCTGACCGTGACGGTCAAGGAGGAGAAGGGGGAGATCCTGTTTCTGCACGCCATCGCACCGGGTGCGGCGGACCGCTCCTACGGCATCCACGTCGCCCAGCTGGCCGGTCTGCCCCGGTCGGTGACACGACGCGCCACCGAGATCCTCACCCACCTCGAAGCCTCCCAGGAGGCTCCGGAAGGAGGAAACCCCGATGCGCGTGGCGCACCGGTCGCCGGCTCATCGACCGGCAAACGCACCCCGACCCGCGCCCCCGAGCCGTCACGTCAGTTGAGTCTGTTCGCCGAGACCGATCCGCCGGTCGTCGTCGAGCTGCAAGCCCTCGATGTCGATGCCCTGTCGCCTCGTCAGGCTCTGGAGATGTTGTACCGGTTGAAGAAGATGGTGTGAGGGTCGATCAGACAAACAGTTCGGCATGCGTTCCGGCGCGCACGAAGAGGATCAAACCGGTTTTTCCACGTTCGTCCAACCGGTACACCAACAAGAAATCCCCGCCGATGTGACACGCCCGGTATCCCGCCCAGTCACCCCCCAGGACATGATCGCGCCACTCCGCTCCCAACGGGACCTCGTTGGCAATCAGGTGGAGCATCACCGCCTTGAGACGCGACAAGTCATAGCGTCCGGAACGCGACAACCGTTCCCAATCCTTCTGAAACGCCTGGGTGTAATCCGCGGCTCTGGGAAGATTGGTGCGTTTAGCTTGAGCGGTTTTTGTCGAGGTCATCGAGCAGCTCGCTGGCCGTCAGGAATCGATCCTGGCGGGTACGGACCATCTCCTCGGCTTCGCGCATGGCCGCGCGCGTTTCCGCGTTGGGCACCTTAAACGTGAACGGCAACTGTTGTTCCGCCACCACGCACACGAAAAAGGCCCGCACCGCGTCGGAGACCGACAGTCCCATGGCGGCCAAGGTCTCGGCAGCCTGCTGTTTCAGTCGCTCATCCACGCGTACATGCACCATGCTCGTCGTACTCATGATCCCTCCCGAAAACGGTTTTGACGTGCGATACATTGTATCTCACGTCAACCACCCTTCACAAGGGCTCCATCACCGATGCAATACCCGATCCAGCGGCAAACGCATGTATGCACCCCCTTTTCAAGGTGCCCGGCAAGCCTGCCCCGCTCAAACAAACACCGGCAACGCCAATTCCTTGGCCTTGCCGGTGCGTTCGGGTTCTCGCGGGGAACGCCCGACCGGCGTTCCCCGCACGAGGGGGTGAGGAAGGCTCCCCCCCGTCAGACGGATCAGACCGCGCCGCCGAAGAGCATCCCCTCCAGATCGCGCATCTGCTTGACCAGATCCACCATGCGGTCGCCCGGTATCTGCCGGACCACGTTGTCGGTGCCCTGATCGACCACCTTGACCACCACCTGCTTGAGATCCCGATCCATGCCGAATCTCAAGTTGTTGAATCCGGTCAAGGATTGGGTGATCTCCTCGGCAAGGCTCTTGAGAGAGACCTTGCGCGACTCCTCGGCACGCGGTTCGACCGCGGCGCGTGCCTGCTCCACCTCCTGGAGCGTTTTGTCGAACGACGCGCCGGACGCCCGGAAGCGACCGGGTGGCGCGGTGCCGGAACGCATTCCGCCCTCCACGCGCTCTCTTGACGTACCCACGTCAAGCAGGTTGACCACACTGTCCATGGCGCTCCCCCATCACTACTTGAGCAGTTGCAGGGCGATGGACGGCTGCTGATTGGCCTGGGCCAAAATCG
>NZ_JBZVFG010000059.1:0-19902 GCF_058402785.1 Candidatus Magnetaquiglobus sp. | reverse complement strand
GAGGGGGGTCAATTTTGCGTGTCGCAAGGGGGTCAGTTTTGCGTGTCGCTTGACACAGGATGGCCGATGATATGGCCGTGATGGCGGGGGTGGTGCGGGGTGCGTCGCGCAGCAAGGTCAATTGTGAGGGATCGGCTTCCAGAAGACGCAGCAGGTTGGATACCGCGCGACTGGCCAGAACGTCCCCCTGTTCGTATTTGTGAAAGGCGTTCGGTCCACCGCCGAGGATCTGACTGGCCTTGCGTTGGGAGAGTCCGAGCTTTTCCCGGATCGCCCGGATGCGGGAAGGATCAAGCAGCCCTTCGACTCGGGCTTTCAGAAGATTCAAGGCACGATCCGACACCACCATATCCTTGCCCGAATGGATGCTTTCTCCGCAGGGGCAATACCAGCCAGCGAGGTCCACGTTGGCGGACTCCCCTTCATAGCTCAACGTCACCTGGCGAACATCCCGGATCATGGTTTGTCCGCACGCATGGCAGGTCGTTGCGTCATTCATTGTCCCGCTCCTTGAAAGAGAGCAACCGGAATTCCGTGATCACGTCGGCGGTGAATTTCAGGTAGATCACCTTGCTACCTCGGGGAACGTGATAAACGTCCTGCCATGCCCGATGATCCGCATGTGTGGTCATGGATTTCACAAACTGCCCGCGCTCCATGGTCTTGATGGTCTCCACGATTTCGGCCCGCCCGCATCCGATCAATGCCGCCGTGTGCAACGCGGTTCCGGTCACGTTCAACCGGGATGCCTTGGAGAAGCTTTTTTTGAAGGCGTCCAGATCAAAGGTAGGGAACCGTTTTTCCATGGGATCAGGATATCACCATAAAGGTTGCATCTGCAACAGGCTGCACGGACCGCCGGAACGGTCAGGATGAGTGATGATCGGGAGTGCGACCCCCTGAAAGGATCCTCGGTTTGAGTCGCGCTTGAGCGGCACCACCTCACCCTTGTTGCCCTTCAGCGCGGCGGCGATCTGGCTGGAAATGCGGTCGGCGGCCTGCCGGATGGGATCGGATGCCAGATGGCCATAACGGGCGGTCATGCTCTCGCTGGAGTGGCCCAGCAGCGCCCCAACCAGGGGAAGACTCAGGCCGGCATTGACTCCCACGCTCGCGAACGCAGGCCGCAGGCCGTGCAGGGTCACATCCTCCAAGCCGGCCAGCTCGCGCACCTTCAACCAGACCTTTTCGATGCCAACCAGCGCCGCACCCTCTTTCACGCCAGGGAAGACCAAGCCATTGCCCTGGACCCTTGACAACAAAACTACGCATCCCATGATGGGTGCGATTTAATTAGATATTTCATCACCTTTTCCCACTCGGATGGACGGAGCATGGCGGCGTGGAACTCCTGTCAGGGAGGTCCATGGCAACCCTATCTGCCGCCCTCCCCGGCCAGCAGCTCCAGCGCACGCGCCAACACCCCCTCCTCGCTCATCCCCACCGCGCGCATCGCCTCGCCACCCGGAGCCGACAGGCCGAACCGATCCACGGCCACCACATCGCCCTCCTCGCCCACCCAACGATGCCACCCCATCGAACAACCCGCCTCGATGGCCAGCCGCAACCCGGCAGAGAGCACGCCACGCCGATACTCCACCGACTGAGCGGCAAACAGCTCCCAGGAGGGCATGGAGACCACCCGCACCCGCCCATGACCCGCGCCGGCCAGCCGCTCCTTGACCCGCAACGCCAGCGACACCTCGCTCCCGCTGGCCAGCAAGGTGATCTCCGGGATCCCGTCACAGGCAGAGACCACATACCCACCCCGTGCCACCCCCTCGGGATTGGCCGGGAGGATCGGCAGATTCTGACGGGTCAGGATCAACGCCGAGGGACCACGCGCCGCCACCGCCAGCCGCCAGGACAGCGCGGTTTCGTTGGCATCGGCGGGACGGAACACGGTCAAACCCGGCAGGGCGCGCAATCCGGCCACCTGTTCGATCGGCTGATGGGTCGGGCCATCCTCGCCCACGGCCACGCTGTCGTGGGTGAGCACGTAGATGACCCGCGTCTCCATCAATGCCGAAAGCCGCATCGCCCCGCGCATGTAGTCGGAAAAAACCAGGAAGGTGGCGCAAAAGGGGATCCAGCCGCCATGCAGGGCCATGCCGTTGACGATGGCGGCCATGGCGTGTTCGCGCACCCCGAAATGGAGGTTGCGTGACCCGCCATCCTGGATGTGGGTGTTGTTGGAGGGGGCCAGATCCGCCGAGCCGCCGATCAGGGCGGGCAGTCCCAACGCCAGGGCATTGAGCGCCTTGCCGCTCGCCACCCGTGTTGCCACCGGCTTGTCACCGAAATCCAGGGCGTTGAGCTGCGCATCCCACCCTTCCGGCAGCACCCCGGAGAGGGCCTCGCGGAACGCCGCCACCCGCGCCGGATCGCTCGCCTCCAGAGCCGCGATCCGCGCCGCCCAACCCTGGGAAAGCTCCATGCCCCGTTCGATCACCCCGGCCCGGTAGGCTTTCACCTCCTCGGGGATATGAAACGACAGCTCCGGCCAGTTGTAATAGGCGCGCGTCTCGGCCATGCGCGCCGGACCCAGCGGCGCGCCATGCACGGTCGGGGTGCCGGCCAGGGGGGTGCCGTGGCCGATCATGGTTCGCACCCGGATCAGGGTGGGACGACCCCGCTCCGCGCGTCCCAACTCGATGGCGGCGGCGATGGCATCCAGATCCTCCCCATCCCCGACCGTCAAGGTCTGCCAGCCGCAGGCGCGGAAACGGGCCTCGACATCCTCGGTGAAGGCCAGATCGGTGCTCCCCTCGATGGAGATCCGGTTGTCGTCGTACAACACCACCAGCTTGCCGAGACGCTGATGACCGGCCAGCGACACCGCTTCCGCCGCGACCCCCTCCATCAGATCGCCGTCCGAGGCCAGCACATAGACATGGTGATCGAGCAGCGGGGATTGTCCCTCGACGGCGAACCGCTCGCCCAGTTGCCGCTCGGCCCAGGCCATGCCCACGGCCATGGCCAGACCCTGACCCAGAGGGCCGGTGGAACACTCCACGCCAGGGGTCAATCCATGTTCCGGATGACCCGGCGTGCGCGATCCCATCTGCCGGAACCGCTTCAAATCGTCCAACGGAAGGTCGTAGCCGGAGAGGTGCAGCAGCGCATACAACAACGCCGAACCATGTCCCGCCGACAACACGAACCGATCCCGATCCGGCCAGCCCGGATCCGAGGGATCGTGGCGCAGGAAACGGCTCCAGAGCACGAACGCCATGGGCGCGGCACCCAATGGCATGCCCGGATGACCGGATTGAGCCTGTTCCACCATGTCCGCAGCGAGCATGCGCAGCGTGGTGACGCACAATGCATCCTGATCGAGATTCATGCAATGTTCCTGGGATTGAAGAGAGTTGAGCGACTATCGTAACTTGGAATGTTCAAAGCAGCCTTTTTTTCAGATGTTCAATGGGCGCGATCCGTTGTAACATGAAAAAGTTGGGGATGAAACCGCCCGCGTGCGCGCCCGACGACCGAAAACCACCGCCCATCCGGGCCATATCGATCTTTACGACACCGCACCGAGCGCCCTTGTTCCCATAAAATGCCATGCCGACGCCCCCCGATCCGTGCTTGACCCCCGCCTCCCGACAGGCATGGTGTCGGATACCCGCCTTGACCGCCTCCCTTGCGGTCTGCCTGGTCGCCACCACCCTCCAGGCCGGTGAGTCCCAACAAACGGACGAAACCATGGAACGGCTCCTCGAAATGAACGTCACCGAGCTGGCCGGAATCAAACTCTCCACCCTCTCCCGCAAGGAACAAAAACTGGTCGATACCGCCGCCGCGGTGACGGTGATCGATGCCGAAGAAATTCGTCGCTCCGGCATGACCTCGATTCCGGAGTTGTTGCGGATGGTGCCGGGCATGAACGTCGCACGCATCAACGCCAGCACCTGGGCGGTGAGCACGCGCGGTTTCCAGCACCAGTTCTCCAACAAGCTGTTGGTGCTCATGGATGGCCGCACCCTCTACACCCCGCTGTTTGCCGGCGTGAACTGGAACCTCCAGGACATTCCCCTGGCCGATGTGGAACGGATCGAAGTGGTGCGGGGTCCGGGCGCCTCCCTCTGGGGGACCAACGCGGTCAACGGGGTGATCAACATCGTCACCAGAAAAGCCGCCGACACCCAGGGCAATCGCGCCGGCATCACGGGTGGCACGGTCGAGACCCTGCGCGGCGACCTGCGTCATGGCGGAACATTCAGCGACACGCTCCACTATCGGGTGTACGCCTCGGGCATGGATCACGCCGATTTCCGCCGCGCCGACGACACCGGGGCCCACGACGACTGGAACGCGCGACGGCAGGGCTTCCGCCTCGACTGGCAACCCACCCCGCGCGACGAGGCGACGCTGCAAGGCGAGCTGTTCGCAGTGAAGGAGAATCCATCCCGCGGGGACAAACGGGGCGGTCACCTGTTGGGCCGCTGGAGCCGTGACCTCTCCGACACGCGCGACCTGACGGCGCAGCTCTATTACGATCACAAGGTCGATACCTCCTTCGAGGTAACCCGCATCCTGGATCTGGACACCCAATACGGTCTCCGCACCGGCAGGCACGTCTGGATCATGGGCATGGGCTATCGCCTGACCAGCATGGAACTGGACGATACGGCGCGCATTCAATGGCGACCTCAGAGCCGCCGCGATCACATCCTGAATCTGTTCGCCCAGGACGAAATCGCCCTCGCCTCCGATTGGATCCTCACCCTGGGCGGCAAAATCGAATACCAGGACGAAAAGGGGATCTATCCGCAACCGAATGCACGTCTGTTGTGGCGCGCCAGCGACACCCAGGCCGTCTGGGGCGCGATGTCGCACGCGGTACGCATCCCCTCGAGCGTGGATCAGGATTTCCGCCTCACCGTACCCTTGGGAGCCGTCAACCTCGCGTTGCGCGGCAACCCGGAGATCGAACCGGAAAAACTGCTCGCCCATGAACTGGGCTACCGCTTCCAGCCGCGCGGAGACCTCTCCATGGAGATCGCCGCCTTCTACAACCGCTACGACCATCTGATCTCGCTGGAGAACCTCGCACCGCTCCTGGCGCCACCCACCCTGCGTCAGTTCTACGCCAACAAGGGCGAGGGAACCACGTATGGCCTGGAGACCGCCGTCGATTGGCGCGTCAGCGACACCTGGCGTCTCACCGCCAGCCACGCCTGGCTCAAAATGAACCTGAACGTGGTCGATGGCAGCACCGACACCACCACCCCGGCCTCGGCAAACGACATCCCGCGCCATCAATGGCAGCTGCGTTCACGACTCGACCTGCCGCACGACCTGGAACTCGATTCCGCCCTGTTCCACGCCACGCGCATCCGCAACCTGGCGATTCCCGCCACCACCCGACTCGATCTGCGCATCGGCTGGCGCCCGACCGCCAGCCTGACCTTGAGCCTGACCGGACAGAATCTCCTCGACGACCGCCACCCGGAGTTCACCGGCCAAATGGTCACGCCGAGCGAGATGCCGCGCGCTTTCCTGGCCTCGGCGGCGTGGCGCTTCTAGACGATGATCCGCCTCCCTCGCCTCCCTCTCTTCTGGTCGCTGCTCCCGATGCTCACCGGTTTCGCATCGGACGGCTGGAGCGTCGCGCCCTCCGAATCCCAGGTCAAGGTGGCCTATCTCTACCAGTTCACCAAATTCGTCACCTGGCCGGATGACGCCTTCCCCCATGTCAACGCCCCGTTCGGACTCTGCGTCCTGGGTGACGCGTCACAGCTGCCCCTGTTCGCGCCGCTGCGCAAAAAGTCGGTCCAGGGCCACCCGATCGACATCCGCTTCCCCGAGGGAGCCGAAATGCTCCGCGCATGCCATCTGCTCTACGTCACCGGGGACGAAGGGCACCGGATCCCGGAACTCCTCGAGGCCGTGCGCGACAAACCGGTGCTCACCATCGCCGATGATCCGGATTTCAACGCCCTGGGAGGGATGATCCGCTTTTTGCGTTTCAAGGAGCATCTGCGCTTTTCCATCCGGACCGAACCGGCCCAGCGCGCCGGTTTGACGATCCATGCCACGCTTCTGGAGGTGAGCCATGGGACCAGGTGAAGGGTTGATCGGCTGGTTCACGGATCTGTCGATCCGCCGGAAGCTCATGCTCATCATGACCCTGCTCTCCTGGGGCACGGTCCTCCTGGCCGCGGTGGCCTTTTCCATCGCCGAGTATCTCCAGGAAAAGGAGTCCCTGACCGAACAGATCCGCACCCAGGCCACGATCATCGCCTTCAACAGCCGCGCCGCCCTCGCCTTCGACGACCCGGAGACCGCGCGCCGGATGTTGAGCGCCCTGGAGGCCAACGACAACATCCACGGCGCCGCGCTCTATACCGCCGAGGGCAGGCTGTTCGCCAAATTCACCCGACCCTACCAGAGCGAGGATCCGGTCCTGACCGTGCCGGCCAGTCCCCTGGAAGAGTCCATCTCCTTCGACCGTGGCGAACTGACCCTGCGACAGCCGATCCGGCTGGATGAGACCCTGGTCGGGGCCATTCTCATCAACGCCCATCTGGACGAGTTCGGCGCACGGACGGTGGCACGCACCGTGATCATCCTGGCCATTCTGCTGGTGACCCTCTCCCTGACCTTCTTTCTGGCGCTCCGGATGCAACGGCTCATCATTCGACCGATCGAGTCCCTGCGCGCCGCGGCCAGCGCCATCGGCCAGGGTGACTTCGATACCCCGATTCCGGTCCACTCCCAGGATGAGATCGGGCAGCTGGCCCTCTCCTTCCGGCGCATGCGCCAGGATCTGGCGCGGGAGCGGGCCGCCCTGGAACGGGCCACCCGCGCCAAGTCCGTGTTTCTGGCCAACATGAGCCATGAAATCCGCACGCCGATGAACGCCATCATCGGCCTGACCGAACTGGCCCTCCCGCACCCCATGGAGGAGCGTACCCGTTCGTTCTTGCACAAGATCGCCGGATCGTCACGGGCCCTGCTGCGCATTCTCAACGACATTCTGGACTTCTCCAAGATCGAGGCCGGCAAGCTCGATCTGGAACACGCCCCCTTCACCCTGCGGGAAGTGCTCACGCATCTGGAAGATCTCTTCGCCGCCCAGGCCGAAGAAAAGCGGATCACGCTCCAACTCGACAGCCCGGATCTGTATCCGGAACCGCTCATCGGGGATGCCCTGCGACTTGAGCAGGTGCTGTCGAACCTGATCGGCAATGCCCTCAAGTTCACCGAACCCGGCGACGGTCGGGTGACGCTGACCATCACCCCGCTGGCCACCACCCCGGAGTGGATCGAACTGGCATTTTCCATCCAGGATACCGGCGTGGGGATCGATCCGGAGCGGCGCGACCAGCTGTTCGATGCCTTCACCCAGGCCGACAACTCGATCACCCGTCGTTACGGCGGATCCGGCCTGGGATTGGCGATCTGCAAACGGCTGGTGGAGATGATGGATGGTCGGATCGAGGTGAAAAGCACCCCGGGTCAAGGCAGCACCTTTCGCTTCACCGCCCGATTCACCCCCGCCACCCCTGGGAACGCCTCGCGGCTCCGGGAGCGAAAGGCGGGAGGCGCGATCGATGCGCGGGAGGTGATCGCCCGTGTCGGCGGCGCGCGGGTGCTGCTGGCCGAGGACAACCCGATCAATCAACTGGTGGCCATCGAGATGTTGAACGGGTTGTGCCTTTCGACCGAAGTGGTCGAAAATGGGCAACTGGCGATCGAAAAATTGCATGCAGCGTCGTTTGATCTGGTACTCATGGATCTGCAAATGCCGGTCATGGACGGCTATGCCGCCACCCGCGCCCTGCGCGCCGAAGAGCGGTTCCGGGATCTGCCCATCGTGGCCATGACCGCCCATGCCATGAGCGGCGATCGGGCGTTGTCGCTGGCCCACGGCTTGAACGATCACCTGACCAAACCGATCGACAAACAGGCGTTGCATGCCGCGCTGCTGCGTTGGCTCCCGCCCCGCGAGGGGAGCGGCACCGGCAACGCGAAACAACACCCCGCGCAACCGGTTCCGGCCTCCGGAACCCCGACATCCATCCCTGGCATCGATCTGGAAGCCGCCCTGGAACGGCTCAACGGCAAGTGGCCGTTGTTGCGGCGCATGTTGATCGATTTCGCCGCCCAGCATGCCGAGGCCCCGCAACAACTCGATCGCCTGCTCGCCGATCCCGAAACGCCCGACGCGGCCTTTCGCTACATCCACACCTTCAAGGGGATGGCCGGCAATCTGGGCGCGGACAACCTGCATGCCGTGGCCCGACGGATCGAGGTGGCCATTCGTGATCACGACCACGACCGCCTGCCCGACGCGCTGCTGGATTTCAGGCGCGAGCTGGCGGCGCTGCTGGTGACCATCGGCTCCTTGCCGGGAGCGGCGGCGGTGGAGGATCCTGGGATCTCCACCGACCCTGAACCGGACCGTGACGCATTGATTCAGCTGGTGCGTCCGTTGGCGGAGTCGATTCGCGGCAACGATTTCCAGGCGTTGGCGCGGCTCGAGCAGCTCGCCGGACTGGCGCGGCGCGCGGATACCGCTGCCCATTTCGAACGCATCGGCGGGGCCTTGGATCGCTTCGCATTCGAGGAGGCGCTCGGGGAACTGCGCCTGCTGGCCGAACATTGGGGAATGGCGGACGGAGAGTGGACATGAACGACATACCGACGCGCTCGCGCATTCTGATCGTCGATGATCTGCCCGGCAACATCAAGGTGCTCGCCGAGCTGTTGAAGGATGAATACGACATCTCCATGACCACCAACGGTCCGGATGCGTTGCGCCTGGCCCAGGGGGGCAACCTGGAGCTGATCCTGCTGGATATCGTGATGCCGGGTCTGGACGGGTTCGAGGTGTGTCGGCGCCTGCAGGCCGATCCGCGCACCCGCGGGATTCCGGTGATCTTCGTGACCGGCCAGGGGGACATCGAGGACGAGGCTCGCGGTTTCGCCTGCGGCGCGGTGGACTACATCACCAAGCCCTTCTCCCCGCCGATCGTGCGGGCGCGGGTCAAGACCCAGCTCGGTCTCAAGCGCGCCAGGGTCCAGATCGAAAGAAGCAACCAGGAGATCCGTCAGCTCAACGACAATCTGGTGGCCGTGCTCGCCGAACAGAAGCGCGCCAACGCGCTGCTGGACCGGGCCAATCACTTCGTCCGCGCCACCTTCGGACGCTATCTCTCCGAGGATGTGGTCTCCACCCTGCTCGACTCTCCGGACGGCCTGCGACTGGGCGGCGAAAAGCGCGAAGTGACGGTGATGATGTCCGATCTGCGTGGCTTCACCCTGTTGAGCGAGCGGCGCCCTCCCGAGGAGGTGGTGTCGATGCTCAACCGTTACCTGGAGGTGATGACCGAAATCATCCTGCACCATCAGGGAACGATCATCGAGTTTCTGGGGGATGGCATTCTGGCCCTCTTCGGCGCGCCGGTGGGGCGTCCGGACGATCCCCGGCGCGCCGTGGCCTGTGCGTTGGCCATGCAGCTCGCCATGGAGCGGGTCAATGCCGAAAACCGGCGGTGTCATTTCCCGGAGTTCCAGATGGGGGTGGGTCTGAACACCGGCATGGTGGTGGCCGGCAACATCGGCTCGGACAAGCGCGCCAAATATGGGGTGGTGGGGAGTGCGATCAACCTCACCGGTCGCATCGAGTCGTTGACCCTGGGCGGACAGATCTTGATCTCCGATGCCACGGCGTTGGCGTGCGGCGGGATCCTGACCATCGATCGGAGTTGGGAGGTGATGCCCAAGGGGGCTGGCAGGCCGGTGCTGATCCACCAGGTGGGTGGCATGGGCGCGCCGTATTCGTTACGGATTCCCCAGGTGACGCGGATGCCGTTGGCATGCCTGGCCGAGCCGCTGGCGATCCGGGTGCGGGTGATGGAGGGCAAGCATGCCGGGCAGTCCGAGCATGATGCCGGGTTGACCGCCCTGGCCTTCCCCGAGGCGGAGATGCATTCCGGTCTCAAGGTGGAGCGGTTGACCAATCTGCGTGTCGAGCTGGTGGGTCAGCCGGTGGGGATGAGCGTGCTTTATGCCAAGGTGCTCACCGAGGATGACGGGGACGGACGGCAGAGGATCCATTTCACCTCCACGCCGGCAGAGGCGGAGTGGTTCCTGCGGCGGCTGGCGGAAGAGGTGGAGAACTGAACGGGTCGGAGGATCCGGGGGCGGCAACCACCCCCCGCCCCCCGTGACGACTCGACGCCCCCTACCCCTTCGAGGTCAACTGGAACACCCCATCCCAATCCGCGGGGGGCGGACTCTCCAGATACTCCTTGCAGCGCTCCACATAGGTGCGCGACGGCCCATCCTCCGGAAAGACCCCCAACGCCGCCTCGAACCGCTCGATCGCCTCCCGATAGGCCCGCCGGCGATACAGCTCCAACCCCTGCATGTAACAATCCAACAGCTTCTGCTGCTCCGCGGTCAACCTGCCCTTGTGGGCGAGCAACTGATAGATCGGCACCGGCTCCTTCTTGCCCACCACCCGCACCACGTCCAGCGGCCTGGCCTCCACATGCTCCCTGGCCTGCTCGTAGGTGGTGCCGGAGACCATGATGTCGGAGGCATAGAACTTGTTGGCCCCCTCCAAACGGGCGGCCAGATTCACCGCGTCACCCATGATGGTGTAGTCCATGCGTTGCTTGGAGCCCATGTTCCCCACCACCATCGGTCCGGAGTTCAATCCCATGCGCACGTTCAGCTTGGGACGTCCCTCGGCCACCAGCCGCTCGCGCATCTCCACCATGTGAGCGCCCATGTCCACGGCGGCCATGCAGGCCAGGGCGGCATGGTTGGGCTGATCGAGGGGCGCACCCCAGAAGGCGATGATCGCATCCCCCTCGAACTTGTCCACCGTGCCGTCGTAGCGGGCGATGATGTCGCACATGGCGGTCAGGTACTCGTTGAGAAGCTGCACCAGTTCGTTGGGGGTGAGCTTCTCGGAGATGGTCGAAAAACCGGCCACGTCGGAGAAATAGGCGGTCATCTCGCGCTGTTCGCCGCCCAGGGAGAGCTTGCTGGGATCCTTGACCAGGATGTCCACCACCTTGGGGGAGAGATACTGTCCGAAGGCCCCCTTGATCATCCGTTTCTGGCTCATCTCCAGCATGTAATAGCGGATGGTGATGGCCAGGAAACCCAATGCCCCGGCCAGCAGCGGATAACTCATCGCCAGCACCGTGTCCAGATGGACATAGGCGTAAACCGCCATCGCCACATAGACGAGAATGATCGCGAAGGCCGACAGGGTACGCTTGAGGGGGTTTTGCATGGTGCCGGTGATGAGCACGCCGATCATGAAAAGCAGCATGACCACGATCTCGACGTTGCTCGAGGCCGGACGCAAGGGCGCGCCCTTCATCAGGGTGCCGATGATGTCGGCGATGATCTCGACGCCGTAGACCATCCCCACCGGGGTGTCGAACCAGTCGTGGGAGACCTCCGAGGTGTCTCCGACCAGCACCAGCTTGCCCTTCACCCACTGGGAAAGCTCCGCGCGTTCGCTTTCGTCCAGATCCTCGATGTCCAGGAACTCCAGGGCCGACAGTCCGGATTGACTGAGGAACTTGTTTCCGGCGGGCAGTTGTGGAAAATCGATGTAAAGCTCGTTGTTCTGGTTGAGCGGAATGGCGAGCCTGTCGCCCAGCAGCAGTTTGCCGTTCTCCAGACGCGGCTCCACGCCCCAATGCATGGCCAGTGCCTTGATCGAATAGGGCCATCCTTTCTCCTTCTGGGCGATCTCCGGATAGACCTTCAACCGCGACAGACTGGTGACGATGGCGCTCTGGGAACCGATGTTGGTGTAGCCGTATTCGCTCACCTCGGCAAGCCTGGGGGTGGCGCGGTTGAGTTTGATGAATTTCCCGTCTCGAAACTCCGCCTGGGCGACCAGCAGCACGTTGCCGGCATCCTTGAGGAGCCGGGCGGTGGGCTCATCCTCCTGGTAGGAGCTGGGAAAGTCCATCAGCACGTCGAGGGCCACGGTCTTGGCGCCCAGGGCCTTGAGGTTGGCGGCGATCTTGCCCAGATCGGTGCGCCGCAGGGGGAAGCTGCCGTAACGCTCGAAGAACTTCTCGTCGGTGTTGACCAGCATGATCTCCTGGGAGGGGCGCATCTTCCGTGGATCGCCGTGACTCAGGCGCAACAGATGGCGGAAGGAGATGGTCTGCTCTTCCAGCAGGGCGAAGGTTTCGTGATACTCCGCCGGGATCATCAGGAGAAACAGGATGACCGTGGCCAGAATGTCGTAGCGGAACAGAAATCTCCCAAGACTTCCCATCAAGTATCTCCTGCGATCGAAAACACCTTCGCATGACGTTGCCGCGAACATGGCCCGCCACCCTGGGGGGGCTGAATCGTCACGCACGGTCAACAGTTGGCGACCCACCCCCTCGACAAGGCACCGTCAACCCTGTCGGGAACCCCCATACGGATCGATGAACAAAACCACAAACTTGCATGATCGGGGGGAGAACCCCCTCACCCCCCAACCGTGGACCTCCCTTACGGGATTTCCACGGTAAAAAAAAACCGCCCGAGGATGATGCCTCAGGCGGTGGTGCGATTTCAATGGCCCGTGACGATTTCCCTCCGGACATCATGGCCATCGCCCGGAGGCTACCGTGAAACCCCGCGAGGGCGTTCCACGGCGTGGGGATCCCCCCGGCATGCCAGTCAGGAGCGGCTCACTGCTCGGAGAGCATCTTCTGATACTGGGAGGCCTCTTCCTTCTGGAGTTCCTTGAGGTTGAGGTCGTGATAGGTCTTGATCAGCATGGGCCGCATGTCCACGTCGGAGGGGTTGTCCTTGAAGTATTTGCGATACAGGTCCATGGCCGCGACCGTGAAACCGCGATCCTCCAGGTAGGCGCCCATCATGAAGTCATCGCCCGGAGCCAAGGCCTGCATCTCCTTCATGCCCTTCTCCACCGGCTTGAGGGCCTCGCCCTCCAGCCAGTTGATGGTGCTGGGTTTCTTCGGCGCATAGACCTCCTGGCCGTTCTGCATCACCCGCACCAGGTACTCATGCTTGCCCGCGGTCAGTCCCGCCACCTTGTGGCGCACGATCTTGTCGCTGGAGGCGGCCACCGGGGTGGACTTGCCGTCGATGATCAGCTCATAGGCGTACTCGTTGCCGGCATTGGCCCAGGCCAGCTCCGGATACTGGGCGGAGAGGGAGATCTCCTTGACGGTTTCGAGCTTGACCACCTTTTCGGTCTTGTCCTTGTCCACGCTGCGCCGCACCGTGGTGTAGCGCTCGGCCTTGGCGAAACGTTTGTCGAGATTCTCCAGAAGATCGCCGCTGCTCTTCTCCGGCTCGGAGAGGGTGCCGGAGACCTTTTCGATGTTGTCGGCGGTGATCTTGATGGCCGAGTTCGGTCCCAGGGTCTGGACGGTGCCGGTGGCCTGATTGATCAACTTGGTCGAACCGTCAGCCGCGGTGCGGAGTTGTTGGCCCTCGGAGAGCAGCTTGTTGCGCGTGACCGGTTTCCACTTGTCGCACTCCTTGCTGCAATACTCGACGTTGCCTTGAGCCTGCGTGGCCATGGCCACGGGATTGGCCTCTGCCCACGCCTGACCCGCGAGGCCAGGACCGGCGAACAAAAACGCCAGGGCCAGAAGAGGGAAGCGACGGTTGATCATGGGAATCTCCTTGGATTGATGATTTTAAAGTTGCGCTCGTGTCGTGCGTGATCCCGGCGATCGCCAGCCACGCCGCGCGTCAAGGCCGCTCACGAGCGACGAACGGATACGGTTCATCTGGTGAATGGCCCTAATGACAAACCACGCGGAAAGGAAAGTCAAGAAAATAGAAGCGTTCAAGGATCTGGATGACCATTTGTTACACGATTCTTCAACCCGGAGGCACAGATGTAACAAACTCTATCGAGCCTTCCAGATTTGCGTTACGCCTCCGGTTTCGTCAAGGGATTCGTAAAGATGACGCAATGGTTCGTATCCTTTTGCAAGGAGAAATCCCTCAAGAGGGCGCAAGACGCTGCCGATCTGTATAGCAATGGATGAATTCTTCAACCGGATTGTGAGGTAGAGATATGGACATGGCACAGGTGTCGCCGGAATCCGCATCAATCCAAAGAACGGTCAAGGATGGCCGGGTTTCAGGCGGGGTGATGACCCTCGCGGCATCTCAAGCGCTTTCGGCAAGAGGCCAAGGCGAAAACGGAACAACCAATCGGGGACGCGACGTGGTGGATGTGGCCGGGCTGGAAGCGATCGGCGAAGCCATCCGTCAGTTCCGCGGCCAGGAGGCCCTGCCCATCCCGGAATCGGTGGGCAAGGCGATTCGCAGCCTGGTGCGGGAGGTCCTGGATGGACTGCCCCATGGTGGTGTTCTGGTGATTTGATGCCGTCACGCTGACCCGCAAGGGGTCTGAAACCGAATAACCCAAATCGCCTTGCGCGCGCCGTGCTGCCTGAATCCAAAAGAAGATCCGACACGCGCAAGGCAACAATCCAACTCCAACGGTGGTATCGGCAACGATCGTTTTGGTTTTGAACCGCGACCGGTTCGAAAAGCGTCATGCCCGGCAAGGTCGCATGCAAGATACGGGCGTCGTTTCCAAAAATCGGAAACGACGCCCGTAAAGACCTCACGCTGCGTTTTTTCGCAAAAAAAGCGAAAAAACACTTTTTTGAAGAACGCGCCAAACCGCGCCTACTTTGGGATGCGTAGTTTCTCGCGAGGCCAATAGTGCAAAATACGAGCTTCGTTTCCAAAAAACGGAAACGACGCTCGCGAAGGCTGCGCGCGGCACCTTTTTCGCAAAAGACGCGAAAAAGGCTTCTTTGAGAAGAGCGCGCTCAAGTCAAAAACAACGTCCCAAGGGCTTTGCCCTTGGATCCCACCAGGGGGATAATCCCCCTGGACCCTTGATAACAAAACCACGAATCCCGTGATGGGTGCAGTTTATAAACCAAAACCCTGGGAGAGGAATCTCCCAGACGCTCTTTATTTTCAACGGTAAAAGCAGCCCGTTCCGGGCCGGATCCGATTCGAGATCACCGGCATTCGTGGACCATCACCGCCCCGCCTCCCCATCACGGCGGCATGCCCGCCAAACGAAACCCCATCAACGACAAACCCCGATCCGGCCAAAGACTGGCACGGTGGGTCGCCTTGAGCAGATTCCCCCCGGAAAGCAGTCCCCCACCCCGAAACACCTTGGCCGTGCCATGATCCGGCCCCTCGGGATTGCTGCCCGGACTGCTCCGGTAGTAGCGCTCGTCGTACCAGTCCCCGACCCACTCCCAAACATTGCCGTTCATGTCGTGCAACCCCAGCCGGTTGGGCAGGCGTTGTCCGACCGGATGGAGAACGCCGCCAATGCCGGCATGCCAGGAAAACGGGGTGGGATCGTCGTCCGTGCCGCAATGGCGTTTGGTGGCTCCGCGCTCTCGACAGGCGAACTCCCACTCCGCCTCGGTAGGCAGTCGAAAACGACCGGCGCCCAGACCGTTGAGCCGCTCGATGAAACGCCGGACATCGTTCCAGGAGACGTTCTCCACCGGCAGATCGGACTGTTCGATGGTCTGCACCGGCAGGGAACCCATCACCGCGCGCCACTGGGCCTGGGTGGTTTCGTGGGTGGCGAGCCAATAGTCGTCCACGCAGACCGTGTGCGCCGGTCGTTCGGGCGGAAGCCCCTGGTCGTCACCCATGGTGAAACAGCCGCCGGCGATGCGGATCAGGGTGATGCCGGAGACGGGCTCACGCCAGGCGACTTTCACCTCCGGGATGGTCTCCAGGGTGCCGAGACGCTCCGTGGCGGTCAGACGCAGGGAGTCGGCGGGCGGCGCGTCGAAAAGAGAGTCGCCGCGAAAGGCCTCGGACCACTGGCAACCGCCGAACGACAGCGCCAACACCAGGAGGGGCGCCCCGCGCCGGATGGAGCTGTTCATCCCCGCTCCTTGCGCACCACGCGCCACAGAAAACGGATCTCGCGCATCCCCAGGATCCAGGCCCCGACCAGGTAGACCAGCCCGCCGCCGGCCAGCATCAAGGTGACGGCGAGAGCCTGCTGGAGGGTGGAGATGCCACGGACCCAGAGGATCTCGCGCACCTGGTGAAGGAACATCCCCATGATCAGAGAGGCGACGATCGCCTTGAGGAGGGTGACGAACACCTCGCGACTGACGGTGATGCCGATCTTGGCGCGCAGGGCGCGCCACAGCAGGGCGGCGTTCAGAAATCCGGTGAGCGAGGTGGCCAGGGCCAGTCCGACGTGTTTCAGGGGGAACATCAGCACCACGTTCAACCCCATGTTGACCACCAGACAGAGGATGGCGATGCGCACCGGGGTGCGGGTATCCTTCATGGCGTAGAAGGCCGGCGCGGTCACCTTGACCATGGCCAGGCCGGAAAGACCGACCGCATAGGCCAGCAGGGCATCGGCGGTGAGCCGGGTGGCATCCGGGGAAAAGGCGCCCCGTTCGAACAACAGGGCCAGCATCGGTTCGCGCAGCACGATCAACGCCACGGTGGCCGGCAGGGTGAGAAAGGCGATCACCCGCATGGCCAGCTCCAGATCGCGTTTGAAACCGCTCTCGTCGCCCTGGGCGGCCTTGGCGGACAGAAGCGGCAGAATGGCCGTGCCCAGGGCGATGGCGATCAGTCCCAGGGGGAACTCCAGCAGACGATCGGCGTAATACAGATACGAGATCGACCCCTCGGGGAGCCAGGAGGCCAGAAACAGGTCGAAAAGCAGGTTGATCTGCGCCACCGACACCCCGAGCACCGACGGTCCCATGAGGGTGAGAATCCGTTTGATCGACGGGTGTTTGGGATCCCAGCGAAAACGGAAACCGAGTCCCAGCTTGCGCAGGGCCGGCAGTTGGAAGGCAAGTTGCAGAATGCCGCCCAGGGTCAGACCGACCGCCAGTCCCATCACCGGGGGATCGAAGTGACGGGTAAAAACGGTGGCGCCCAGGATCATGCTGACGTTCAAAAGGATCGGCGTGGCCGCCGGCACGGCGAAACGCTTGTGGCTGTTGAGAATCCCGGCGGCCAGGGCGGCCAGGGAGATGAAAAAAATATAGGGAAAGGTGATGCGCGAGAGCAGCACCGCCAGATCGAACTTCTCGGCGTCGGCCAGGAAACCGGGCGCGGCGATCATCACCACCCCCGGCATGACGATCTGGGCCACGGCCACCACGATCAGAAGCCACATGGCCAGATGGGTGAAGACCGCATGCACCGTGTCGCGGGTCTCGTCGGCATCCCCCTTGGCCAGGTGATCGGCAAAAACCGGCACGAAGGCGGTGGAAAAGGCCCCCTCGGCAAACAGGCGCCTCAAGAAATTGGGCAGCTTCTGCGCCACGAAAAAGGCATCCGCCCCCATGCCGGCCCCGAAAGCGCGGGCGATGATCATGTCGCGAATGAACCCGGTGATGCGCGAAAGCAGGGTGAAAAAGCCGATCACCGCCGTGGAGCGGAGCAGCTGGGTGTGTCCGGAACGTTCCTGAGGAGCCCGCGGGCTGTTCAACGTGAAAAAACCTTTGACGAAAGAGGGTGAAATGGGATTAAATATCCTATTGCGCCCGTGAATCGATTTCAACGGGTCTTTTGGATGCAATCCCCTCGATATTCATTAAAGCGCCAGGATGCATCCCACGATGGACGCTTATTCTCGACGTTTTCAAGCATAGGGAGTTTTTTCGCAGTGGCCAATATCAAATCTTCCATGAAGAGCATTCGGCAAACCGCCAAGCAGAACAGCCGCAACCGTTCCGCCAAGTCGCGCATGCGCACGTTTGTCAAGAACGTGGTGCAGGCCGCCGCTGCGGGCGATCTGCCCCGGGCCGAGGAAGCGCTCCGCATGGCCACTTCGGTCCTCGCCGTCACGGCGCGCAAAAAGGTGATCCATCCCAACTCCGCCGCGCGTCACACCAGTCGGCTCAATGCCCGCGTCCGCGCCCTGGCGACCCAATCCGCCGCGCACGCCGGCTGATCGAATCTCTCGAGCAAGAGCGGAGGCGTTGGCCGGAGTCATCTCGATCCGGCCAACGCCCCCGCGAGCCGTGATGCACTTTTCCGAACTGCCCATCCCCGAAGCTGTCATGGCCGGAGTCCACGCCTGTGGATTCACCGAATGCACCCCCATTCAGGCCCAAACCCTGCCACTCTCCTTGGCCGGACGCGACGTGGCCGGACAGGCCCAGACCGGAACCGGCAAGACCGCCGCCTTTCTCATCGCCGCCTTCTCACGCCTGATCCGCTCCCAGGAGACGGGTCACACCGTCACCCATGACGGCGTAAGCCATCCCCGCGTCCTGATCATCGCCCCGACCCGCGAACTGGCGGTGCAGATCGAAAACGACGCCCGACGGCTGGCCGTGGGACTCGATCTGGTCATCGCCGCGGTCTACGGCGGGGTCGATTACGAAAAACAGCGCCTCACCCTCGTCGAGGGACGGGTGGATCTTCTGATCGGCACGCCGGGCCGGCTGATCGACTATTTCAAGCAGAAAGCCTATCGAGTCTCCGCCGTCGAGGTGCTGGTGATCGACGAGGCGGATCGCATGTTCGACATGGGGTTCATCGAGGATCTGCGCTATCTGCTGCGCCGTCTCCCCCCCTACGACCGGCGTCAATCCCTGCTCTTCTCCGCCACCCTCTCCTACCGCGCCCAGGAACTCTCCTACGAGTACATGGACTCCCCGGAGGTGATCTCCACCACCGTGGACAACCGCGCGGTGGAACAGGTGACGCAAACCCTCTATCACGTCGAGGGACGACGCAAGATCAGTCTGCTGGTCGGACTGCTGCGCCGCGACCTGGCGGACGATTCCGGCGCCCAGACCGGACGGGCCATGGTATTCGTCAACACCAAGCGCATGGGCGAACGGCTCAAGGAGTGGCTGCGCGGCAACGGCATCCATGCGGGCTATCTCTCCGGCGACGTGCCGCAGGCCAAACGGTTGCACACCCTGCAACGCTTCCAGGAGGGTCTGGTCCCGGTCCTGATCGCCACGGACGTGGCCGGACGCGGGTTGCACATCGAAGGGGTCACCCATGTGGTGAACTTCGACCTGCCCGAAAATCCCGAGGATTACGTGCATCGCATCGGACGCACCGCCCGTGCCGGAGCCACGGGTGACGCGATTTCGCTCGTGGATGAAGATGGGGCCTACCATCTCGAGGCGATCTTCGAATACCTGGGAACCGAGATCCCGTCCACATGGCCGGAAAGCGAACTGTTCGTCCATCTGACCCGTCCGGCACCCCCGGCACCGGGTCCGGAAGGCGAACCAACCGGTCCGGCATCCACGTCGGGACGGCGGCGCACCCGTTCGGGGCGCCCCGGACCGGGTGAGAAACGGTCTCCGGGAGCTGCCAGGGTGACCAGAACGGGAACGGGCGCATCCAAGGCGGGAACGGCTCCGGCTGAGGCGGGAGAGGACGCATCCAAGGCGGGAACGGCTGAGGCGGGAGAGGACGCATCCAAGGCGGGAACGGCTCCGGCTGAGGCTGGAACGGGCGCATCCAAGGCGGATGACACCGGGTCGAACGTGACCGCGTGCGGCGAAGCCGGCGACGCGGCGACCTCGGAAACCGCGCGCAAACGGCGCAGACGACGCCGCAAACCGGCGGGGGGTGGCGCTCCGGCAGCGGAGGGTTCCGACACCGCCGGGGGTTCCGATCCCTCTGCCTGAGGGAAGCTCACCGCGGTCCGAAGATCATCGCCAGCCGATTGAGGAAGCGTCCACGCAAACCGGGAACGGTCGCGGTCCTTGCCGACCATTCCCGAATGCGGCGGATCTCTGAAAGGCTGTTTGGTGATTCCATTCAGAGAATCACCAAACCTGCGCGCATCGAAAAATTCGAGTAACTGGACATGATGGGGGAGGAACCCCCTCACCCCCCGACCATGGACCTCCCTGACGGCAGTTC
>NZ_JBZVFG010000058.1:0-20412 GCF_058402785.1 Candidatus Magnetaquiglobus sp. | reverse complement strand
CCCCTTTGAGGGGCCAAAAATCTAAAGCCCCCGGCTTTGCCGGGGGATACTTACTTTTTTACAAAAATTATATTATTGTGCACAGCAATCGAAGTTCGTCTCGGATCGTCACGCTTCGGATCTGTTGTTGAGGTGGGTTGTCCCAGGAGGAGCGGGAAGAGGGACTAACGCAACCAAAGCCGCGTGGTGCCGAATCCCATGCTGCGTTTCTGGCCGCTACCCAGCCATTCCAGCACGACCAGCCAGGGCAACAGATCGTTGATTCGCCCGGTCAGCTCTACATGCCCGAGCAGGCCGCGCACCGGAAAGCGTCGTCCGTTGGAACGGGAGGTACGTTGTCCTAGATCGATGGGAACCAGGCGCGGCAGCCATTCGTCGATGCTGGCTTGGAGGGTCTGGACTGCGGCCTGTCGTTGTTCGCGACAGAGGGTGTGGCGAATGTGTCGATCATGGGGCTCGTGGGATGGATTTTCTTCGAGATGCCAAGCCATGAGTTCGTAGGCGGCATTCCCGACCAGGGACTCCAGGCGAAACGACTGGTCGTCCGTGGGAAAGCGTGTACTGAAGCCCTCTTCATCGGTCTCGCGGGATTGCATCAGCAGCGGGGTTTCAAACACCAGCAGCGCCTTTCGCCAGACGAGCGCGGAGAGTCGCTCGATCTCCTGTTGCAACGACGAGAGGGGCGTGACCTGTTGGTCCAGCAGGTGAAAACGGATCGGTTCTCCGGCGTGGTTGAGGCCGTTATGGCCCATCATGTGGACCGCATCGGTCACCACGTCCCGGTTCGTCACGGCATGGTGCCCCCACAGAGCCACCTCCAGGGAGAATTGTTGGACCGGCGTGCCGTTTTCCAGTTGCGGGGCCCGCATGCGCAGCGAACGTCCGAGCGAGCGCTGATGAATCCGGGAGTAGGGCTTGAAGAGCCAGTGGAACGGGCAGTCGGCAGACTCCGGGCAGGAGAAGCCCTCCCCTGACATCCCCAGGCAATGCGGTTGACCACTCCGTTGCCGCGAACAGCCCACTTGCAGCAGCGCCGTACCGAAGGCGCCGGCCAGGGTGGTGCCCGGAGTCGCCCCCTCCTGCTGGAAGCGAAACAGGATGGGGCGCTCCATCTGACACCGGAAGATCAGGGTCTGCGTGGGCAGATCGAAGGGGGCTCTCAACGGGCGGATCCAGGACCGATCAAGCCTTGTCCGTCGCGGGCAAGGGTACGCCGTACTCCTTGCAAAGACTGATTATTTTTAGAGTATTTTGATAATTGTGATCTTTGTCAGGATTTTTGGCTCGACTTGTTGGGCGCCATTTCTTTTCCGATTGCTGCTTCTCCATAATGATTAGCAGCACCTGACGCTTTTCTTCAAGCTCTGTCCAATGCCCCTGTTCCAAGGCCCTCATGAGGGCCACGGTTGGATTCTGGGATTTGTGAGTCACGTTGTAGAGGCTTTGTTCAAAGGGAGACAGGGTGGGCGTCGGTGGTTCTGTCGGCTGGGGTGAGGATGGATCCACGGTGACACATGGGGTGGCTGACACGGGGGAGGAGATGATCTCATCCTGGCTCGGTGTGTCCAAATAACGTTTATTTGACAGGGATGGGAAACAAGGTTCTGAAGAATCGTACATGTGTTTAGTCATGTTTCGCACTACACCAAAATCTCTCAAATTCTTAAGATATTCGAGTTTGTTTCTGACGGCCAGGCACTGGCTATACTCAGGCTGGCAGCATGCCAGGTATTCGCGCAAAGGTGCTGAACGCTTCCATTCTCTTCCGATCTTTTTATCCATCAACGCCTCAAAGGCCTGGATAAAGGGTTTACAGTCATTCAGTTGTGTTACAGGGCCGCCATTGTTGGGAATCGTTTTTAATTTAACCTTGTCCACCCGTACCTGTCCGGCGCCAAATGCTTTGGCCCGGCCCATCATATGCCGGTGAGACTGGGGATAGCCACCAAAGGTCAACACCCACAGAATGGCACCCAACTCCGCCCGGGTCACATTGTGTAGACGGATGGTGCTGGTAAACGTCGGCTTGCAACCGTCGTTCGCGCCGACAAGGAAGCGCAGGTTGGTACGGATTTTATCATTGTCTTTCTGATCCGCTGAAATCTGTTCGGAAAGAGTTTTTTTGATCGTCTCTTTGGCCTCATTCAGTTGCTCAACCGGATAACGGGGCAGATAGCGCTTGCGTCCTGAAAGTTTGGCCTCCTTGTCGCTCCAGTCCTTGAATTTTCCACGCAAATAGAATGGGGCAAAGGAGGCACGTGGTCCCATCATCACGGTAGGGGTGTCTTCGGTTTCTTCGTGTACCGTTTCTGGAATAAAGCGTCCAAAGGAGAATGCCACCCGCCCTTTGTGGGCGACTGCATTGGGTTTGTTATCGCCTTGGAAGCAGAATTCATCCCCCTCCAGCACGTAACCAAAGAGATTCTCAACAAAATCAACCCGATTGGCTACGACTGCGGCGACGGATCGTTGAAAGGCTGGCAGGTGTTTTTGCTCGCCGCTGCGATTCGCCACATCGCCCACCGAATACTGGTGTGGCACCTTGAACAGTCGCGTCAGTCCCATGGCAAAGGGGCTGCCAGGATCTTTTCCTGAGGGATCCCCGACAAAGAAGATCGGGATACGGCCATTCTCGGCATCCAGGGTGGGTTTGAGTTTTTCCCAGGAACCATCCGGCTCGCGCTTGTTTTTGGAGGGCTTGGAATGGATCAGTTCAAACTGCTCGAAATCCTCCTTGCGCAGGGGGATGGGGGATTTTGGGGAATGGAAGACATATTCAACTTTTTTTCCGGATTTTAACCAACGCTCTGTTTGTATTCTCTCATCAATTTCTTGTGCGGTAGGAACTTTGTCGGCAAAAACGAGAACACCCTCAATTTTTCCTGTCGGATCTGGTTTGACGGTCTCCTTGTTGTTGTGTTCTCCGTCTATTGTGAATATTTTTTCTTTAGAAAAATTAAATATTTTAGATCCTTTGATCGAGGGGTCTGTCATGCCGGCAGCATCATATTTCTCTTCAAGGGAGCACTGCCCTGCCCATTTCCACGCCTTTTTCGGATTTTTACTGCTGTCCAACAAATCGGGAGCTTTCAGGAGATCCTCGATCAGGATTTGAGCCCAATCACAAGGCACGATCTCGTAACCATTGGTTCCGCTCTTCAGCCAGCCCGCCTTGACTTTGCTCACGTCGGACAGGGGATACGTTTCGTTGGAGCCACCGTCCTCGGGAGAACGATATCCGGGATGGGTGAAATCCCGTAAACCGTAGGTGTGATGACGGTTGATGGGATGAAGACGGCCAAAGGCGACGATCTCCAAAGCGGCCCGCAACATCCCCTTGATGCTGGCTCCTGGGATCACGTACTCGTCGCCGAGCTTCAAAGGCCCCACCGCGTCGTTTTTGTCGTTGGAAGTACTTGGCGCGCCGATCAGCAGCGGCGTTTCCGCCACCCAGGTGACCTCGATGCTGGCGCAATAGCCGTCCGGAAGCGGCGTGCTCAGGGAGATGATCTCATCACGTTCGGCCCAAGCCACCTTGTCGTTGAGTTCAACAAAGCGGTAGGGGGCCTTGAGGAGGTCTTGTTGGGATTCTGCGCAGTTTCGGGGCATTTTTTCGATCCTTCTCATGTTGGCCCAACCGAACTTTTGATCTCCACTTGGAACCACCCGAACCCCTTGTTGCTGCCATGACCCAGCATCAATCCCTCGGTTCGGAGATCGGCCAAAAGCTGCTCGATGCTCGCCGCATCCTCGGGTTCGGAACGCGCAGGGGCGAGGGAGAGCGTCACGTCAAAGATCGGGTTGACAAACACCTCGGAGGAAAACAATTTGTTGTCAATGGGGGACGCCGAGAAGCGGTCGATGGTCACCGAGGTGAGTTTGGCCGTCTGGACCGGGTGTGCGGTTAGTTGCTCCAGACGCAATCGTGCCGCCTGATCGGTGTCACCGAACAAGCGTTCGACCATCCCTTTTTTCAATCGTTTGGTCTGCTCCAGCCATTCGGCGCGCGCCCGCAGAGCGCCCATCAGGGAGGTGCCGGGCAGGTGGGGCATTTTTTTTGCCACACGCTGCGCCTTGGCTTGCAGGCGGTCGCGCTCCTCCTCGGTCTGCTCTTCGGGATTGAAGGACCAGTCGTTCACCATGAACGGACCCTCGCAACGCAGCGTGAGAGACCATCTATGGGGGGATCGCGCCTTCGTGGCCTCTTGCAGGAACTCTGGGATCTCTGTGCGCTGGAGGGTTCCATCGTTGGACAGCGTCTCACGCACCACCTGTGGACGGCATAAGCGCAGCCGACCCTGTCCGTCCGCTTGTCCCTTGCCGACAGGGATGCCCGCATCATCCGCCGCGGTCGCAAGAAGCCGACGGAGCAGGTTCAGGGCCTTTGCATCTTTTTCGGCAAAAAGCATCCGCAGCCGGAAGCAGGCTCCGGGCGCGACCATCTCCTGATAATAGAGTTTGCCTTCACTGGCCGTGCCCGTCATCGGGTCGATGGCGATTCGGGCTGCGGTGAAGAGGCCATCTTGTTGGTCCTTGCCTTGCGGCAGGGATATGTCTTGAGCATATTTTTCGAGGCGCGCCCCGAAGACGGTCAACAGGGCGGCCTGACCACTTCCATCATCCTTGGCCTCGCCGAACAAAGCCTTGCAACCCTCCGGATCGTCCGTCAGGCTCCGCAGGACCCCCTTGAGCGAGGAACCGGGGATGTAGGGTTTACCGTCCCAAGCCCGGCAGATCAGCGCCATATCCGGGGTGGGGTCATCCGTTTTTTTTGGGGGAACCTTGATCGCACCGAACTCACCGGTTCCCACATGCAACGGACTCAGGACCTCAAGATCCGCCTTGATGCACAGCCGCGACCAGCCTGTCATGACCATCCCTCCTGTCCGTTTCCATGTCGGGAGCCATTGGCGCTGACCGCGCCAAAGCCGTTTTCCGCCACATAATGACAGATGCGCCAGTCGAGTCGGCGCACAGAACCATCTGCATCCGACGGCATGGCGGCAGGCAGGCCCGTGCGACACAGCTCCTCCACGTCGGGCTGGTCTAGCCCCTCGAGCAAAAACAGCGAGCCGGCCTCGGTCAACTCGAACGGCGCGTATCGATTCTCCCGGAGGCCGCGGTGTTTCATCGCCACGAATCCGCCCACCAGTTCTCGTTGCGAAAAGTGCCTCACGAGTTTGGTGCCAGGCAGGATGGCGGCGAAATAGGCATGGTACTGGGTGTCGATGGTATCGTTCCGGCAGGGATTGGTCATCACCGTCGGTGTCTCCAGCAGCAGCGGCCAGCAGGTTCGGCCATTCACGTGGAGCGGTTCAACCTCCGGCAACAGGGCCTCGGTGAAGGAATCGTCCAGTTTGAGTTTGAGTGAGGCGTCGGTGCGACCGATCCCATCGACGCCGGCAGCCAACATGGCGATGAAGCAATCGAACAGGGTAGGGGATGCGCCGTTGCGGTCGATGATCAGCCGCCAGTAGCGACCGTTGACACCACGCGCCTGGGTCACGAACAGTTTTTGATCCTCGGCAGTGCCGCGCTCGGTGTCGATCGCCGTGTGGCCGCGACTGAGTGCTGGAATCGTGCTTTCCGGACGCTCCCAGAGGGTGCGTGCTAGGCGCCAGGCTTCGGGTTTCCAGTCTCCCGGGAAAATCGGCGCCTTGCCGTTGATCAGGAGCGGTCCATTCCCCGCTGCCAGCCAGGCGTCGAAAATGCGCGGTTTTTCTTCGGGCGTGGCCACCAGCGACAAGGGCAGGGGACGATCCAGAAGCTTCGTATTCTTGGTGCAAAGGGGGAAGGCGTGGTGGACGATGATGCGGGAGAAATCTGTATCGTTTTCCGGATCACAACCACCCCGTCGCATCGCCATGGCGAGCGCTCCCTTGATGGCCGAGCCGGGTACGATGGTGCGTCCGCGATGGAGATTGTCGGCCAGGCGGTCGGCGTTCACCAGGATCGGTCGGTCAAAGGTGACCGTCAGGGCGATGCGGTCATGGGTTTGCCGGGGGGGATTGGTTGGGACCAAGGGCCGGGGATTGGGTCCATCGATGCGTGATGTGGCGTGTTCGATCTCACCGAAGCCGGCGGTTTTGATGCCGCCCATGGCGGGAACGAGTCGGAGCGCCTTGTTGAGCAGCTCCCGGATGACCACTCCCTCGCTCTCGGGGGCCATGGCGATGATCGTACCCGAGAAAGTGACGGATTTGTCGAGTGGGGCCACGAGTTCCACGACTTGTAGCGCCCCATCCTGGACTCGGCCCGATGTGGGATCGATGGCAATGCGGGTGATGGTGGTGGAAGCCGTGGCGTCCTCGAGCCTGAGGTCAGAGAACAGCAAAAAGCCAGGTTTATACCATTCCAGATTGTCGCCGCCGTCCGGTTTTTTCTCCGGTTTGGGACCGAAGAGGGTGTTGATCCATTTTGTAAAGGCCTCCTTTTCAGGCGCCTCCCCGGCGGGTGACACACTGGCCGGAGCCTTACAGCCAGACGCCTCCCTGGCCAGCAGGTCACACGCCTCGCGCAGATGACCCCGCAGATGGTCACCCGGTATGATGGGCTGACCCTGTTCGTCCCGCAGGGCAAAGGTGTCCACACCCAGGGCCGCGGCCTTCAATCCGCCAAACAGGAACGGGCTGCGTACCGTGAGTTTCACGGAAAACTCAAGCCGGGAGCTGGGCATCGCCATCCTCCATCACGTAGTCCCACAGTTGGGCAAGGCGGTAGAGGTTGAGACCGAAGTCGCGTTCATCCTCACACCCTTTGGTCAAGACGAGATCGCTTTTTCCCAGCTCTCCCCCTCGGTCTGTGCCGCCGCGATTGAGATAGGTGGAAAAGGCCTCGGCGGCGATGGCACTACCCGTGGCCGGCTTGGCGTTCCCTTCGCGGATGGCATTGAGCATCTTGTAGAGCTGCGAACGGGGCAGATAGCGTGCGCCCCCCTTTTGTTTCAGGGCCTGGACTTTTTGAGTCAAATCCGACAGCTCACAGCCGGCAATCACCATCCGTTCTAGCGAGTCGGCCCCGGTCAGGTTCTGGCGTAGCGCGGCGATGCCCTCCACCGGAGGATCGATGCTCTCTAAAACATCGACCTCGAGCGTATTGCCGAGTCCGAGACTCTTGGAAGCCGATTTGGCCATCTCCGCGAGGTTGTCGGCAACGGCACGTGCCTCGCGGATCGGGGTCTTGTGATGGCAGAAGAGCAAACCGGCGGAAAAGGTCAGAGGCTTCTTATCCATGCTCCAGCCTTCGACCTGTTTGAAGAAGCTTCGGGCGAACCACCATCCCAGCCACGAGGGCATCACGAACATCACCTCGTCCCCGCCCCACAACAGGGTTTCGAAGCGCAGCTTGAACACCTTTTCCCTCGGACAGAACCAGGCCACTCGCTCGGTTGCGGCCCGTCCACCCGAGCGGGCTTCGGCCACCAACCGCTCCAGAATCGGCGTCAACAGCCGTTTGCGTTGCATCTCTCGCAAGGTCTCGGAAAAATGGCGCAATCCCTCCCTGACGCCCTTTTGATTACAGATGTTTTCCCGAGTTTTCGTAAAACCGTTGCCATCGGCATAAAAGATGGCGATTTTGTTGCGCAGCGACAGGGGAGGGTCCAGTCCCTTGCCTGTGTGCTGAATTTTGTGTTTGTCGGCGAGTTGACTCCAGGTATCATCTGGATGCAGACCCACCACCTCGGGCAGGCTGGCGGTGAAAGTCAACGCCGCAAGGCCCTCGGCACCGCGAAACAGGCTCAGCTTGCTGGCACCAAGGTTCCGGATGTAAAACCCCTGGCGCATGTGCCGGCCATAATGGCGTCGTGCCGCGACAGCGCTGGAGACCGGCAGGATCTGCGATCCCCCTTGGGGATCATCGTTCGGAACCTCGATGGAGCTGTCCGCCGGACGCATTTTGTCCTTGCGGCAGGGACGAGCGGCGGGCTCGAGACGTTGCCGTGTCGTGGCACCGAGATAACGGGCCGACTGGGCGATGCTTTTTGCCTCTTCGATGGCCCGCCCCTCTTCGTTGTTCCGGATCTCCACCAAGCCAATGCCGAACCGCATGTGGGCCAGGGGCAAGGTGTTGATGATGGTGGTTTCGTTCTTGAGGAGATCCTTTTCCAAGTCTTTCGCGGCAGTGCTCACGGTTTCGGGATCGGCCCCTTTTGTGGCGAGTGCTCTTTTCAAGGCGTCCACCGCCGCCAGCGCGGCAGAAGGTGCCCCCTCGACCACGCAAGCCCCCATCGAGGCACCGGTGAAGATCGGCTCCAGGCTCAGTCCCATGCGCTTGAGGAAACGCTGCGTCCACTCCGGCGCCTCCAGCAAGGTCAGCGATGCCCCGCGTATGGTGGAAATGTCCTGGGTGTCGAGCAACGTGGTGTTAAAATCGACCCCCTCGATCCACAGGACGAAACGCGTCGTCTCGGTCTGTTCATCTCCTGAAAGAGCCATGATTCTCTGCACGCTCGGCATGGAATCTTCCCCCTCTGGCAGATTCATGCCCCAGTAACCGGCACGGGGCAAATCCCCACCCCAATAGGAGGAGGTGGGCCAGGCGTCGGCCAGTTGAGCGATACATGCCCCATCACCGAACGCCGCCAGCTTTCCCGGCATCATGACCAGCAGTCGCGCGAATCCTGGCCCGCCCAACTCGGGCTGTATGCGATCGGCAATGGCGGAAGAGGTGGATGAGGTGGTGGCGATCACGGTGAGCCGGCCATGGTTCTTTTTTGCCGCGATGGCCTGCTTGGCCTCCTCCTCGTCCAGTGCGCTCACCCCTTGCGCGGCACGGTCCTCGGCGCGGATGGCCGCCATCTCCGCGTGCGTCGCGTTTAAGGCAACCATGGCGGCAATATGGCCTCGATCATTGGCGGCAACAAGCGCGAGCCGCCGCGTCCATTGATCGGGTGGCAAGCCGAGGCGGGCGAAGAGTTGTTCCAGGGCGGTCGGGCGGTCATGACCGGCCAGTGGGCCGTGATGATCGATGATCACCACGCGGGCGCGATCGAATTGTTCGGGCGGCAGATCATCGGCGAGTTCGATCAACACCGGAACATCTCCGGCGGCCAATGTCTTGGCCAACTCGTTCGCATAGGCCGAGAGCTTCGCCCCCCACGCGAGCCGTTTGTCATGGAATCGACCGGGCGCATGGGTGGCCAGCAGTCTGGCGATTTCGATCATTTCCAGATCTTGTCCGCCGAGGAAATAGACGTCAGCCATGGTTGGTTATCCCTGATTAAAATACAAAGGTTCTATATTCATAGAGCATGGCCAGCACCGCGATTATAAGCGTCACCCAAGCAATTTTCGAGATTGTTCTCTTGAGCACCTCGTCACCGATGTTGAGCCATTTCAGCAACAGCCGGCCAAAAAGCGAGACAACAGCGATGACGCCGAAGGCTATGGTAATATGACATGCAACTGATAGTTCTCCGACAAGTTTCTCGGAAAAAAGCACATTCATGCCCTGCATCCCAACAGCCAGGCCCAGGATCACCCCAACCGTCGCCACTTGCGAGAGTTGGGTGGCCGCACGGGTCTGTTCGGACTGCTCCCGTGCGGCGAGATACTCGTTGGCGCTGCGCAGTTCCTGGCGTACCTCTTCGAAGAGACTGTCCAACCCCAGCCGTCCGCGCCAGAGCGCGAACAGTTCACGTCCCTGCACATGATTGGTGACCCCGGTGAATCGGAAACGATGGGTGAAATGCAGGAGTTGTTCCTCGATGTCCTCCATGGCTTTGACAAACGCTTCTCGTTCCATGGCTTTGACAAACGCTTCTCGTTTTGACGGGGAGCCAAATGCCTCGACGGCGCGAAAGATCTGCCCTGAATACTGGAGCAGCATGGCATGCTCGAAATGGAGCAGCAACCCGATCTGGAAGTAGTGGCGACGCATGTGCATCGCAATGTTTTTGTGGAAGAAATCCCCGTTTCCGATAGCTACGAAGGCATATCCAGAACACAAAAACAGTGTGCCGGACGAACGGAAACGGTCGTAGACGTGATCCGACCAGGTGCGTTCCAGGAATGCCGGGTCAGCCGGATAGTCGTCCGAGCCCGCCTTGTCGGCAAAGCACAGGCGCATCAAGTCCCCTTCGGTGATCTGGTCAAGGGGGGCGTCCCCCAACGTCACGGTTACCATGGTCGGCAAACGTTCGTCTGAAATCGGTCGCCAATGACCCTTATTGTCGGTAACGGTCAAGGGCAGGGCATTGTCCAGAAGGCGTTGCCAATGTCCGAACACCGGGGATCGACGGCCGCCTTGGATCAGAGCTTCGACATCGCCAAGAGAGTCGGCGGCTTGCCATGTGGGCAAGCAGGCGTTGTTGCGCCCAAGCCAATGGACCCCTTGCAGAATCTCCGGACATGGCTGGCGCTCGATGTGGTGGTTCTGATCCTCCGTGGTGACAAAGAAGGGGGCACGGAGACGGCGGAACCGGTCGTGGAGGGTCTGAAAATCGGCAAGCGTCCAGTTTTCCCCCTCGCATGTGGCGACTTCCAGACAGAGAATCGCGCAGCCAGTGGAAAACAGGTACAGGTTGAGCCTCTCCACGTCGAGCCGCCAGGTCTGGTTGTCGAAACAGACCTCAACCCATGCGATATCCCCGCGCTGGAAAAGGTTGAATGGCGGGGAATCATCCTCTTTGAGTCGGTAGAGGTACTCCTGAACGAATTCGTGGAAGTAGAGCACCTCGGCATAGACGGCATTTTCCCATTCCACGGGATTTCCAGGCAGTGCCGGTTTCGCGATATGCTCGATGGGATTGTCCACACGCTGCCACACCCCGCCTGATTTCAGGGCTTCGGCTTGATCCGTGACGCATTTGGTGATTTTGTCGGCATCAAGTTTGTCCTTCGGATCCGAATGCAATGTCAGCGGCCAGAAGAGCAGCAGCCGTCCCTCGCGCAGATGAACGTCATCCGCCCGCAGCTTCCTGACCTGCCCGTTACCCGGATTCTCCGCGTTCAAAAGTCCCCCCTTTGAGTTGCCTGCCAGCCTGAATTCAGCGCTTGGTTACCTCTGTTACCTGGTTCTATAACCTGCGACCCCTGTTCATCCGTGTGCTCGGCACGGATGGCTGAAAAATAAGGATTGATCATCAATCAACTGCAATAAATATGTGACGGGATGAACACGATTTACATGTATAACAGGACATATGAATAGTACATATATTATAACGAATTTTATCAATGCATTCCGTTTGGATGGATCGTAACACCGAATCGTGCAGGATGCAAGACGATATAAAAATATCTCTTGTCGTATTTGTTTGCCAGGGTTTGGAACGTTCGGCATGGTGGTGACTCCCCGCCGTGCCTGCGGGAAGTCACCAAGGGGGCCGGATTGCAAGCGCCTCAATGGGCGAGGTTGGACCCGGCTTCATGTCAGCCAGGACTTCCGATAATACAGTTCAGAAAGCTCTTGATAAGTCTCAATCGCCTCAATGGGCGTGGTCAGTCCGGACAACTCGTTACCGTCGTAACGTCGGCCATCGTCAGTTTCAATCGCCTCAATTGGCGTAGGAGGTCCGGACAGGGATTGCCGACGGTTATGCATCTGGCCGCACGTTTCAATCGCCTCAATTGGCGTAGGAGGTCCGGACTCATTTGACAATGCTATCGTCAACACCAAGGTGTTTCAATCGCCTCAATTGGCGTAGGAGGTCCGGACAAAAAGCCGGAGTGCTTTGGTCTGGGGGTTATGGTTTCAATCGCCTCAATTGGCGTAGGAGGTCCGGACAGTTCAGCGTCCTGCTGGCCGTTGCTGTCGTTTCAATCGCCTCAATTGGCGTAGGAGGTCCGGACTGGGAACGCGAATCGCTCGATCCGGAATTTCGTTTCAATCGCCTCAATTGGCGTAGGAGGTCCGGACAGGGTGGTTGAAAATCGAACACGCAAAGCGTGTTTCAATCGCCTCAATTGGCGTAGGAGGTCCGGACCATCGTCCGTGTTGAAGTTGCCTGGCGAAATCGTTTCAATCGCCTCAATTGGCGTAGGAGGTCCGGACGACGTCATCCGTTATCTGCACGTTCAGGTCGGTTTCAATCGCCTCAATTGGCGTAGGAGGTCCGGACCCATGACATGTTTAATTGTGACCCATCCGCATGGTTTCAATCGCCTCAATTGGCGTAGGAGGTCCGGACAATGCCTATGAGCTAGAGATCCAAAACCGGAGGGTTTTAATCGCCTCAATTGGCGTAGGAGGTCCGGACTTCTCCAATAATCCAGTGGTATCATTCCTCGGTTTCAATCGCCTCAATTGGCGTAGGAGGTCCGGACGCATTTCACTGGCACTGCATTCAGTCATGTGTTGTTTCAATCGCCTCAATTGGCGTAGGAGGTCCGGACGAAGATCCTAATCAAGACGTTTTTGGAACGTCGTTTCAATCACCTCAATTGGCGTAGGAGGTCCGGACGGTGCTAATGAGAAGGTAACGGTCGAGATTCAGTTTCAATCGCCTCAATTGGCGTAGGAGGTCCGGACAAAAAGGCCTGGTTTCTGCCTACCCCAAAAGTTTCAATCGCCTCAATTGGCGTAGGAGGTCCGGACCGACCTGTGGATAAGTTTCTATCATAAATTCAAAAAGCTGCAAGATATTTTATTATCACAGAACAACGTCAAAAAAGTTAGCGTATTTCCAAACAGAATAGCCAAAAAGTTGACACTCAAAAACAATTTTACTATAGGAATATTATATCTTAATTCATTGATCGAATCCATTTCCTTGCAATATTGCGTGTTACACATTTTAAGTTGTTGATGGTGCTATGCTTCCTCCCAAGTCAACGCTGCCAGATGATGCCGGCAGCGTATCCCATTCTTAGTCATCAACGCGCACGGGAGAATGTGCATGGGAGTTTGCCTGGAAAACGCCTTGTCACCCACTGTCCTCAACCATGCCTGGTCATGCCTGCGTCACGGCCACGGCTGGTGGCAACGGCGCGTGCCCATGGAGGAGGCGGAGAAAAATCCGATCCTGTACATGGGTGAACGGGTGGAACAGGTGCGCTCCGGACAGTATCGGCCAGAACCATTGCGCTGCCATGCCGTTCCAAAAGCATCGGGCGGCACGCGCATCCTCTGCGCTTCGGCCGTCCGCGACAAAATGCTGCAACGGGCTCTCCTCACCGTGCTGGAACCCTTGGGTGAGGCCATTTTTCATGATGCCAGCTTTGGTTACCGACCTCATCGCACCACCCGGATGGCCGTAGCCCGTATCGGCGAGGGGGTGCGTCACGGTTGGCGCTGGCTGGGGGATGCGGATGGTGCGCGTACTCTTGTCGGTGCAACCCCATCTGTTACCGTCAGGAATGAATTCCGCGCCAACGGCACGTGGCTGCCAGCAAGGAAGACTGGGAATTGAGCTGAATTTTTCGGGTTGATCGCTGGATTTTGGGCACAAGGTGGCTGATAATGGCGCGACGCGTCGATCTGGACCCTGGGAGGGAATCCGACACGCCACAGCGCATGGCAGGCGTCAGCGGGAGCGCCACCGTTTCACGCCCTCCCATTGAGTTGCGTGCCTGCTCCGCCAACCCGGCGCCGTGGCCCAGGCGTCAAGCCTCGACCCGTGCGGGAGATCCTGACGTGATGGCAGACTGAGAGAGATCTCGCGCGGGACTGCCGGGGGGTGGGCTTTGGAAGATGATCGCCCCACTTTAAGGTCATACAATCGATTGGCGGCAGGTTGAAAAAGGACAAAATTCAGGATGATGCGAGCAGGAGTGATCTCCGAGGCGGACACATGCCGCGAATTTGTGACCCCCCGGTTGGTGGATGCTGGCTGGTCGATATCTCCCCATTCGATTGGTGAACAACGCACTTTCACCAACGGTCGCATCATCGTCACGGGCGGACAGGTGCGACGTGGCAAGCAGAAACGGGCGGATTATCTGCTTTACTACCGCCGAGATTTTCCTCTGGCCGTGGTGGAAAGCAAGGAGATCGGACTTCCGGTTGAAACGGGCGTACAACAGGCCCGCGCGTATGCGGAGATGCTCGGCCTCAAATTTGCCTATGCCACCAACGGCCATCGCATCATCGAGATCGACTACATCACCGGCACCGAGCGGGAGGTGGAACGATATGCGACCCCCGCCGAGTTGTTCGCCCGATTGACCGCAGCGGTTCAACTGCCAGAAAAGGCGACTGCGCATCTGTTGGAACCGTTCAATCTCAGCTCCGGAAAAGTTCCTCGCTATTATCAGCAAATTGCCATTCATCGCGTGATTGAGGCGATTTTGCGCGGTCAATCACGTGTGCTGGCCACGCTCGCCACCGGCACGGGCAAGACCTGCGTGGCATTTCAAATTTGTTGGAAACTCTGGAACAGCCGATGGAATCGCACGGGAGAGCACCGGCGTCCGAAAATTCTGTTCCTGGCCGACCGCAACATCCTGGTGGATGACCCGATGGCCAAAATGTTTGCGCCCTTCGGTGATGCACGTCACAAAATCTCCAGTACGGATATCAGCCAGGGCCGGGAGATCTACTTCGGCATCTATCAGGCCCTGACGACCGCCTATGAGGAGGTGTTTCGCCACTTCCGTCCGGATTTTTTCGATCTCATCATCATTGATGAATGCCACCGGGGATCGGCCCGCGATGCAAGCAGTTGGCGAACCGTGCTGGACTATTTCCAACCCGCCATACAGTTCGGCATGACGGCGACGCCATTGCGTGAAGAGTC
Organism: Candidatus Magnetaquiglobus sp.; assembly: GCF_058402785.1. Lineage (NCBI taxonomy): Bacteria > Pseudomonadati > Pseudomonadota > Magnetococcia > Magnetococcales > Candidatus Magnetaquicoccaceae > Candidatus Magnetaquiglobus > Candidatus Magnetaquiglobus sp. Next base: position 5,735 of record NZ_JBZVFG010000058.1, on the reverse strand, counting down.
CCGCGACACCTACGACTATTTTGGCCATCCGGTCTACACCTACAGCTTGCGACAGGGGATCGAGGACGGTTTTCTCGCCCCTTACCGCGTTCATCGCGTCATCACCTCCGTGGATGCGGCGGGGTGGCGCCCGAGCAAGGATGAGTTGGACCGTTACGGTCGAGCGGTTCCGGACGACGAGTATCAGACCAAGGATTTCGAGCGTGTCGTCGCGCTGAGAGCGCGTACCCGGGCCATGGCCAGGCACCTCTCGGACCTCCTCAAAGGAACCGACCGCTTCGCCAAGACCCTGATATTTTGCGTGGATCAGGAGCACGCCGCCGAAATGCGGCAGGAGTTGCTCAACCTGAACCACGATCTGGTCAGGCAGTACCCCGACTATGTATGTCGTGTCACCGCGGATGAGGGGGCAATCGGATTGACCCATCTGGCCCATTTTCAGGATGTGGACAAACCCACGCCGGTCATTCTGACCACCTCGCAACTTCTCACCACCGGTGTGGATGTGGAAATGGTGAAGAACGTCGTGCTGGCGCGCGTGGTGGGATCCCGTTCGGAGTTCAAACAGATTATCGGGCGCGGCACGCGCCTCAAAGTCGATTACGGCAAGGAATATTTCAACATCATCGACTTTACCGGCACCGCCACGCGTCACTTCGCCGACCCGGATTTTGACGGTGAGCCGGTTCGCGTCGAGGAAATCACGGTCGATGAAGCCGGAGAACCGGTCAGCGTCACCATCACGGAACCGGAAACCGCCCCGGAAACGCCTTCCGATCCAGACAATAACCCAGCGGAACAAACCGCTCCGGAGCCTGGTTCCATCCTCGAAGAGCCCCCCTTGGAACCGCGCAAGTTCTATATCGACGGTGGCGAGGTTGAGGTGATCGGTCATCTGGTCTACGACCTCGACACGGACGGCAAGAAGTTGCAGGTGGTGCGTTACACCGAATACTCCGGACGTGCCGTGCGCACGCTCTATCCGACCCGGCATGCCTTGCAGTCGGCCTGGGCCAACCCGGACACCCGTGTTGCCGTACTGCGTGAACTGACCGAACGGGGCATCAGTTTCGAGGAATTGGCGGCCAGCAGCGAGCAACCGGATGCCGACCCGTTTGATCTGTTGTGCCATCTGGCCTGGAATGCCCCGCTTCTGACCCGACGCCAACGGGCCGAGCAAGCCCGGAAGGCCACGCAAGACCTGTTCAGCCAATATGGTGAGACGGCACGCGAGGTATTATCATTACTGCTCGATCAATACATCGAGCATGGCATTATTCAATTCAACACGTTATCCGACCTGATGAAAGTCCGGCCCTTCGACCGCTTCGGTTCACCATCCGAAATTGCCATGCGTCATTTTGGAGGCGTGCAGGGGTTGAAAAAGGCTGTGTCTCATCTGCAGATGGCGATCTACCAATAACAGGCAATCCCATCCATGGCCATCCTGCCAACCGACAAGAAACCACGCGCCCCATCTGTCCCACGCGCCCCATCTGCCCCACGCGTCCAACGCACAGCCAAGGCACCGCTCACCACCCGGGCCAATCTTTCCGCGCTGATCAAGTCGGCACGCCAGATTCTGCGCAAGGACAAGGGGCTCAACGGAGACATGGATCGCCTGACACTGCTCACCTGGATCATGTTTCTCAAGTTCCTGGATGATCAGGAGATCGTCCACCAGGAAGAGGCCGAACTCGACGGCAAGCCCTATCGTCCCATCATCGAACCTCCCTACCGCTGGCGTGATTGGGCAGCGCGGGAGGACGGCATCACCGGCGACGAACTGCTCAGCTTCATCAACCAGGAAGAGTCCGTGCGCGCGGATGGCACGCCTGGAAAAGGGCTTTTGGCCTGTTTGCGGGGTCTGGCTGGAGAGGGCGAGCAGGGCAGTCAACGCGAGGTGATCGCCAATGTGTTCAAAGGTGTTCAGAACCGCATGGTAAGCGGTTATCTGTTGCGGGACATCTTGAACAAGATCAACAAAATCTGTTTCACCTCCAGCGAAGAGATCCACACCCTGTCGCATCTGTATGAATCGATGTTGCGGGAGATGCGGGATGCGGCGGGCGATTCCGGAGAAATTTACACCCCGCGACCCGTGGTGCGTTTCATGGTTCAGGTCATGGATCCCCGCCTGAACGAGACCGTGCTCGATCCGGCTTGTGGCACCGGCGGGTTCCTGGTGGAAGCCTACAACCACATCGCAGCGCAGGTGACCACTCCCAGCCAGCGCCGCACGCTGCAACGCGATACCCTGTTCGGCCAGGAAGCGAAATCACTGCCCTACATGCTGGCGCAGATGAATCTGCTGCTGCATGGGCTGGAAGCGCCACGGATCGTCTACGGCAATACGCTGGACCGCCGCATCCATGAAATCGGTCACAACGAACGGGTGGATGTCATCTTGACCAATCCCCCTTTTGGCGGTGAAGAAGAGGCCGGCATCAAGGCCAACTTTCCTCCCTCCATGCAAACAGCGGAAACCGCGCTCCTGTTTTTGCAATACATCATGCGCAAATTGCGCGTGGCTGGCTTTGGTGCCGCGCGTGGCGGGCGGGCGGCGGTGGTGGTTCCCAATGGCACGCTGTTCGGCGATGGGGTCTGCGCGGTCATCAAGGAAGAGCTGCTCAAGGAGTTCCGTCTGCACACCGTCGTGCGCCTGCCGCAGGGGGTGTTCGCCCCCTATACGGATATCCCGACCAATCTGTTGTTCTTTGAACGTGGCGGTCCCACCGACACCATTTGGTATTATGAATTGCCGATGCCCGCAGGACGCAAAAAATACAGCAAGACCGCGCCGCTGCAATTCGAGGAGTTCGCCCCGCTCCTGGCGTGGTGGCAACAGCGCGCGGAAAATCCGCAGGCCTGGCAGGTGGACTTTGCCGCCAGGTACGCAGCCGCCCGGAAAAACGCCCATCCGTATTGGGAAAAAGCCGGGGTGGAACGCGCTGCCGCGCTGGCTCTGGGCAGATCCATGCGTGATGCCGAGCAGAGCCTGGCCGCGGCCAGCAACGGCGACAAGCCTAAATGGCAGGAGCACCTGCGCACGCTCAAGAGTCGGCAGCAGGACCACGAATGTGCTGCCAAGACCGCCCAGGCCGAGGGTGACGCCCTCTACTGGCCGATCTACAATCTCGACCTGAAGAACCCCAACGCCAAGATGGGTCTCGAACATGCCGATCCCAAGGAGCTGATCGCCTCGATGCGTAGCCACGAAGCCGAGGTGATGCGGCTGTTGGGCGAGATCGAAGCCCTGGTGAACGCGGTGCGGGCATGACCGACTTCGTATCCGGAAACGCTGATTACAGCGGTATCCACAGCGACATCGTGGCCCTGCTGGAGGCTGCCCGGCGCACAACCATGCGCAGCGTCAATGCGGTGATGACGGCCACCTATTGGGAAATCGGCAGGCGCATCGTCGAGTTCGATCAGGGCGGACAAGACCGGGCGGCCTACGGGGAGGCACTGATCAAACGGCTGGGCGATGATTTGTCGCATCAGTTTGGACGGGGCTTTGGTGGACGCAACCTGGCTCAGATGCGGGCGTTCTACCTGGCTTGGCCAGTCGCACCAATCGTGCAGACACCGTCTGCATTATCTTCGCTACAACAGATTGCCCGGAGGATCGCACGTGGTGGGGATGCGGAGGGCGGCGAATGAAGGCGTGGCCAGTTGTTCCTCTCGCGGATATTTTGCGATATCGCAAGGAATTCATCACGATTGATGACACCCATCAATACAAGCGCTGCCGTGTTCAATTGCATGCCAAGGGAGTTTTGCTAAGAGACGCGGTTTTTGGAGTTGACATTAAAACTAAAAAGCAGCAGGTCTGCCGGGCTGGCGAATTTCTTGTTGCCGAAATTGACGCAAAAATGGGTGGCTTCGGGTTGGTGCCTGAAACACTCCAAGGCGCGGTTGTCAGCAGTCACTACTTTTTGTTCGAGGTCGATAAATTACTTATTGATCCGCGCTACGTCGATCACTATTGCCGCACACAGCAGTTTAAAACCCAGGTGGAAGCACAGGGATCAACGAACTACGCGGCAATCCGACCTGCGGATGTATTGGCATATACGATCCCGCTCCCCCCGCTCGCCGAACAACAAGCCCTCGTCGCCCATCTGGACGCGCTGGCCGAGAAAACCCGGCAGGTGGAGGCGCATCTGGATGCCGTCGAACGCGATGCCGAGCGTCTGCTGGCCCTGCGCTTCCGGGATGCGATCACCCATGCACCGCTACGACCGATGGCGAAAGTGGCACCTGTTGTGCGCCGTCCTGTGGAAATCGACATCACCCAACATTACCGAGAAATTGGCGCACGTTCGTTTGGCAAGGGGCTATTCGTCAAACCAGATTTTGATGGAGCGGAAGCAACTTGGCAGAAACCCGTTTGGATCAAGACCGGAGATCTGGTTCTCAGCAATATCAAGGCTTGGGAAGGTGCTATAGCCATTGCTGATCAGGAGCATGAAGGGTGTATTGCATCCCATCGCTACATCACCTGCATTCCCGATCCATCAATCTCTGTTATCGGGTTTCTTGCCTATTATCTCCTGAGTGAAAATGGTCTGGAAAAAATTGGATTTGCGTCACCGGGTACCGCTGATCGCAATCGTACATTAAACTTGACTAATTTTGGAAAAATCGAAGTCCCAATCCCTCCGCTTTCCATCCAACGCACCTTCGATCAATTGCAAGCCGAGGTTGCCTCCCTCAAAGCCAAACACGCCGCCATCCGCGCCGCCAACGCCGCGCTGCTGCCCGCAACGCTCGAACGCCTGTTCGCCGGGAGCCAGTCATGACGTTCCTCCCCACCATCCCCGACATCTCATGAGCGAAGATGCCCGCATGAGGGCGAACGCATCTCCCTGGTGTTGGCCGCTCCCCTGATGAACGATCCAGGAGCAACCAAAGCACTGGGGCACCGTTCAAGTATCAAGACCCCCTCTTTCCAGAGCAGACATGGAGTGGCAGGGGGCGCAGACCAAAATGGGTGCTGGACCATCTGAAAGCTGGAGGAGAGATGGAGGAGTTGGAGGTTGGGTGATCCGCATAAAGTCAAACCCTGAAGCGGGTCACAGGGTGCACGCCGATACGAATCTGAATCCAATCGGTACGGACGAACTTGGCATTTTTCCGAAATGGGTGGCATCAACCACATGATATCACGCCCTGCTGGCGAAATGTTTGACGAATCTGGTATGCTCCCTCCATGAGCGAGATCACCCAACCCCATGACCGACTGTTCCGGGTACTGCTGTCGGCTCCGGAGACGGCGGGGGCCTTGCTGCGGGAGCGGTTGCCGCCGGAGGTGTCGCGGTTGTTGTCCTCCGAGCCGCCGCAACTGGTCGAAGGCAGTTTTGTCGAGGAGAACCTGCGTCCCTTTTTCTCGGATCGTCTGTTCGAGGCCAAAACGATCAGCGGCAAACCGGTATGCTTCTATGTTTTGATCGAGCACAAGAGCTACGCGGACGACAAGGTCGCCTGGCAGATCTATCGGGGAATTTCGGCGTTCCTGGAGCAAAAGGTACGAGAAAACGAGCATTGGAAACGACTGCCAGCCGTGCTTCCCTTGCTGGTGTATCATGGTGCGCAGGAGTGGCGCATTCCGAACGAGTTCCTGGCCCTGGTCGATGCGGATGATGCGTTGCAGCCCTGGTTGCTCAATTTTCGTTTTTCGGTAGCCGACCTGGGACCGATCCCGGACCGGGAACTCTCCAGACATGCGCAAC
>NZ_JBZVFG010000057.1:0-22585 GCF_058402785.1 Candidatus Magnetaquiglobus sp. | reverse complement strand
TGATCTGGCTTGAATAGGGTTGATATTATTATTGAATGTCAACACGCCCTACAAAAAAGCGTTTTTTCGCGTTTTTTGCGAAAAAACGCTGCGCGCTGCCTTGGCTGCGGCATCGTTTCGCGCTGTTGGCGAAACGATGCCGCGAACATGGCCCGGAATCAGGCCACCGGAGGTGGATTAGGTGCCGACGTGCAATTCGCCCTGAGTCGTTGCCCAAAAGCGGCAACGACTCAGGGCACATGAGACCGCGCGCTTGCGCCAATTTTCGCAAAAGGACGCGAAAATTGGCTTATCGTGAAAAGCGCGCGAAAAGCAAAGGCAAAAATATAAGTCCCAAGGGCTTTGCCCTTGGATCCCACCAGGGGCCCTTGGCCCCTGGACCCCGCCAAGTGTAGGAGTCCTGAATCCATCGCCCTTGGCCTCTGGACCCCGCCAATGTAGGGGTTCTGAATCGTTCCTTTCAAATGAGGGAAATCGTATGAGCATCGCCATGGTTACCGGATCCGCCGGCTTGATCGGCGCCGAGACCGTCCGTTTCCTCTCGGCCCAAGGGATGACCGTTTTCGGCATCGACAACGACATGCGTCGCTATTTCTTCGGCGATCAGGCCAGCACCGATTGGGCACGCCGGGAGCTGGAGCAACAATTGCCGGATTATCGCCATCACGCCCTCGACATCCGCGACGCCACGGCGATCGACACCCTCTTCGCCGCATATGGCGCAAACATCCAACTCATCGTCCACACCGCCGCCCAACCCTCTCACGACTGGGCGGCCAAAGAGCCCTTGGTGGACTTTTCCATCAACGCCAACGGCACCCTGAACCTCCTGGAGGCCACGCGCCGCCACTGCCCGGAAGCCACCTTCATCCATTGCAGCACCAACAAGGTGTACGGCGATACCCCCAACCAGCTGCCGCTCGTCGAACGGCCCACCCGCTGGGAGCTTGATCCCGCCCATCCCTGGGCCAAAAATGGCATCGACGAGACCATGAGCATCGACCATTCCACCCACAGCCTGTTCGGTGTCTCCAAGGTGGCGGGTGACCTGTTGGTGCAAGAGTACGGGCGCTATTTCGACATGAAAACCGCCTGCTTCCGTGGCGGCTGCCTCACCGGACCAGGCCACTCCGGCGCGCCATTGCACGGCTTCCTCTCCTATCTCATGAAATGCGCGGTCACCGGCACTCATTACACCGTGCTGGGCTACAAAGGCAAACAGGTGCGCGACAACATCCACTCCCATGACCTGGTGAACGCCTTCTGGCACTTCTTCCAAAACCCGCGCGTGGCGGCGGTCTACAACATCGGCGGCTCGCGTCACGCCAATTGCTCGATGCTCGAAGCGATCACCTTGTGCGAGGAGATCACCGGACGCCCGATGAACTGGTCCTATCAGGAACAAAACCGCATCGGCGATCACATCTGGTGGATCGGCAGTGTCGAGCGTTTTCGTCGGGATTACCCGGAGTGGCAGTACACCCGCGACATTCGCGGCATTCTGCAAGAGATCCACGACGCCTTGAGCGAACGGGTGTTGGGACGATAAAAAAGGCCCGATGTGGGCCTCTTCATGGGTCGCGGGGATATGGCCGCCCGGTGTCGGGCCTGCCTGGTTCAGGATTTGAAGATCAGGGATAATTCGCGGAAATTGGGAGCATGCCAAAGCAGGTGGTACATGATCAATTTTTGGTCGTCACAATTTTCGATCATTATATCTAGAGTATATTGATAGATGTTCTTATTGATCTCATCTCGATTTAAAAGTAATTTTTCTGACCAGGCGATCGAATACCCGACAAGCAGCGCGAAGAACGGATCCAGCCAGATGAATTCGCCTTTGATTGCCTGTCCATAAATGCGCATTGGTTTGATGCGATTCAACCAGGCGGTGACGGCGGCAGCCTTGCGTGGCAAAGAAGGTGCATCCGCGAATTTATGAATCAAGGATGCCCGGTATAGATCGATGAACGCGGATTCGATGGCAACGCGCAGCAGCGCCGGTTCCAACTTAAGCGATGATTCTGGAATGTTTTCATCAACTAAAGTTTTACCATGGGTCGCAAGAAAAAAAGCGAAGCAGTTGTAAAATGCCTCCATGGAATATGTGGTGACATCCGTGATAAATGTTTGAGCTTCTGGCAACGCCAGCATCTGCTCCAGTTTTTCACCGGTCACAAAAGGCCTACACATGCGCCTCCTCCTCGACGGGAGTTGCTTCGGCGACGGGAGTTGCTTCGGCGACGGGAGTTGCTTCGGCCTGTGAGGAGCGCCTTTTCACCGGAGGAAATTTGGGAAGACCCCATCCCCAACCGTTATCACTGTTTTCGGTCACATGACAGGCGACGCTTCGCGGTTGATTGAAAGCGCGCGCTGCTTCTTCGCGCAATTCGTCTGACATGCACTCCGGGAAATCGGCTGCTGTCCAGATTTTGGTCATTGGGCCACCATGGATTCTTAATGGGTACATCATAACGAATAATAAAAGCAAAAAACATACCATGTTGGTCAGTGCATGTGTGTATCATTGCATGTCGCACAACATTCTGTCAACGATAAAAACAAATAAACAGCCAAAACAAGGTTATATAACTCAGATTTTATCCTTCCACCCCTCCAGCGCCGTCAGGGCCCGTTTGGCCATGACCGGTTTGCGATCCACCTTGCGACATTTTTCCGTCAGCGGCGGGAAAAGACCGAAATTGATGTTCATCGGTTGAAAGGTCTCCGGATCGCCGTGGGTCACATGGCGCAGCAGGGCGCCGTGGGCGGTTTCGGCGGGAGGTGTTTCGGGCAGTTCGCCCGTGCGCAGCCAGGTGGCGAGAAAAATCCCCACCATCAGTCCCGAGGCTGCGGACTCCACGTATCCTTCCACGCCGGTGATCTGGCCGGCCATGAAGATCGACGGCTGGCTTTTCAAGCGCAGGTGGTCGTCAAGCACCGTGGGACCATGAATGTAGGTATTGCGATGGATCGCCCCCAGGCGGGCGAACTCGGCGTTTTCCAGGCCGGGAATGGCGCGAAAGATCCGTTTCTGTTCCGGCCAGGTGAGTTTGGTTTGGAAGCCGACCAGATTCCAGAGTGTTCCCTGGCGGTTATCCTGTCGGAGCTGAACCACCGCGTGGGGGGTGGTATTGTTCTGGTGAGGATCCCGGAGTCCCACCGGTTTCATGGGACCGTACCGCAGGGTTTCGGGACCGCGCGCGGCCATCACCTCGATGGGCAGGCATCCTTCGAAGTAGACCGGTTTTTCGAAGGGGCGGCACGGTACCTGTTCGGCTGCGAGCAGATCGGTGATGAAGGTATTGTATTGGGTTTCGTCCAGCGGGCAGTTGATGTAATCCGCCCCGCCCTTGTCGTAGCGGGATTGTCGGAAGGCGCGGCTGAAATCGATGGAATCCAGATGCACGATGGGTGCGAGCGAATCATAGAAATAGAGCCGTTCCTTGCCGAGTCGTTCTTCCAGTGCCGCGGCCAGGGCATCGGAGGTGAGCGGACCGGTGGCGATCACGGTGGGCAGGTCATTATCGGGCAGGGTGGTGATTTCGGTGCGGATTAATTCGATGTTCGGGTGGTTGGTGATCCGATCGGTGATCCACTGGGAGAAGCCGTCGCGATCCGCGGCCAGGGCGCCGCCTGCCGGGGTGCGGTTGGCGTCCGCGGCGGCCAGGATCAGGCTGTCGAGCAGGCGCATCTCCTGGTGCAGGAGTCCGACGGCGTTGTGTTGCCAGTCATCCGCGCGCAGGGAGTTGGAGCAGACCAACTCGGCACAGCGATCGGTATGGTGGGCTGGGGAGGAGCGTGTGGGGCGCATTTCGAGCAATTGAACGCGGATGTCGCGATTGGCCAGTTGCCAGGCGGTTTCGGAACCGGCCAAGCCGGCGCCGATGATGCGGACGGTATTCATGGGAGAGATGAGATTCCGATAGGTAAGATGCCGAAATTGGCGGGGTCCAGGGGCCAATGGCCCGTTCCGATAGGTAAGATGCCGAAACTGGCGGGGTCCAGGGGCCAATGGCCCGTTCCGATAGGTAAGATGCCGAAACTGGCGGGGTCCAGGGGCCAATGGCCCCTGGTGGGGTTCGGGGCGAAGCCCTGAGGTTTGGCTTTTGACTTTTCCATTCTTTCTTTGCTTTTCACGCGCTTTTCACGCGCTTTTCACGCGCTTTTCACGCGCTTTTCACGCGCTTTTCACGATAAGCGGTTTTTCGCGTCTTTTGCAAAAAACCGCGCAAGCGCGCGGTCTCGTGTGCCCCCTCCGTTGCCCGTCAGGGCAAAACGAGGGGGCGAATTGCTCACGGGAAGCGCGCCGCCTCCGGCGGCCTGTTTGAGGCAAGGCAAGCCCCCATTGTTTGCCAAAAACGCAAACGATGGGGGCTTGCAAGGCAGCGCGCAAGCGATTTTCACAAAAGACGTGAAAATCGCTTTTTTTTGCAGAGCGCGCCAAAAGTTAAAGTCAAAAAAAAGCAAAAGTCAAAAACAAAACCTCGGAGGCTCTGCCTCCGAACCTCCGCCGGGGACCTTCGCCCCCCGGTCCCCCGCAACGGTTGAAGTCTGATTTCACCGTCCGGACCCGCCCCGATCCCTCGCAACGGTTGCCTGCCTACACCTCCCGCCGCGCCAACCGATACCAGGAAAGCACCAACTCATGCAGATCGGTCCCCGCCTCCGTCGGCCACGAACGATCCATCTCCCCACCCTGCCGCAACCGACTCATCCGCCGGGCACGCCCCACCGCCTCACCCAAATGCCCGACCGTGCGCGCATGCAACCCGGACACATGCACTCCCACGGTCTTTTTCAACAAACTCTCCACCCGCTTGCGCACGACTTCGGCCTGACAACAATCCGGATCCACATCCTCGAAATGCCACAAGATCCATAACAAAAACGACGGACGACAAACGATCGGACGAGGCCGCAACGCAATCCGCTCCCAGACAGCCTCCTCCAAAGCGCACCACTCCGCGTCCATGCGCGCCACATCGCCACCATCCCACTCCCACACCACATGCGCACGCTGAAAGGGACCAGCCCGCTTGTGCCACTCCAGACACACCGAGACCACCATCTCCAGACCGCTCACAGACGCAAACGTGATTCTATCATCGATCTCCAGAGCCACGGCCAGTTCCCGCAGATAGCTCAAGGCCGGCTCCGGGGCCACGACGAGAAAATGATTTCGCGCCGGGTGTCTGGGGGTGACGCGCTCCAATGAGGCGCCATCGCGCTCGCGGATCGTCCGGATCGCTCCCCTGCCCACCCGATGCGCGCTGGCGGTCACAACGCCTTGAACCGCTTGAGCGTCGGCACGGCGCCGAAATCCCCCTCCAGATATCGACGCTGCAAGGGGGCCCCCTGCTCGATGTCGAAATCGGAAATGGGATACAGTTCGCTGCACCGATCGCCGCTCTTTTCCATCATCCAGAACTGATCACGCCGGAAAGTACCCGGATCCATGAGCGCGGTATCATGGGTGGTACTGATCAGTTGGGCGCGCTGTTGATTGCTGCCCACGTCGTGCATCAGGCCAAAAAGAAACTTGACCAGATGGTGATGCAGGCTGGTATCCATCTCATCCATGAACAGCACGCGCCCCTGTCCCAGAATGTTCATCCACGGCCAGGCCAGGGCAAACAGCTTTTGGGTGCCGCGCGATTCGGCATCCCAGGGCAAAAGCACCGGCTTGCCGGTATCGGCGGTGGAACGTTCGAAACGGATCTCCGTGACCAGGGTATTGGACATCTCTTTTTGCAGGGCAGCACGCACGTCCGGGGGGAGATCTTCCATGCCCAACTCGCTCATGGCACGACTCTCCAGTCGGATCCCCTCGATGTCCATATCCGCCTGATTGAGGAATTTCAACACCTTCAATCGCCCCTCGGCATCCTTGCACAACGAGGCGGAAAACTCCTTGCTGATCTCCGCGTGGGGACGGAACACCCGCAACCGTTTGTCGAACCAGTCGAAAACCGGTCGCAACACCGCGCTGTTGAGCTGAATGGCGGTGGAGAGAAACAAGGCGTTCTTGCGGGTGGCATCGCGCCACACCTCCCGGTTGCCGGTGAGGTATTTCTTGTGGAGATTCCACACCTCCTTGCCGCTCTCCGCATCCAGATAGCGTTCGAACCACCGTTGCGGTCGTCCGCTCGGGTAGGCGATCAGCCACTCGTGGACCACCCGTTCGCGGGTCACCGAAAAACCGTACTGATAGCGCACCTCGTCTTCGACGAAAATCATCTCGAAGGTGCTCGGGGAGAGGGAACTTTTGCTGTTGAGCAGAAACGGATAGACATCGATCGGATCCCCCTCCTGTCCCTTGGAGGAGTTGAGCACGAAATCCCACATGAACAGCGCGGCGCGGATCAGGTTGCTCTTGCCCGAGGCGTTGGGACCGTAGATTACCGCCGATTTCAGGAGTTTTGGCATGCGGGCCAGACCGGTGGCAAAGGTGTTTTCCTGATTTTCCCGATAATTGCCACTGGCCGCCAGGCTCAGGGTCTGGCGTTCGCAAAAGGAGAGATAGTTGTTGACGCTGAATTCGATGAGCATGCGAACAATCCGTCGTGGATGGTGTTCAAACGTGCATGATGGGGGGGAGAACCCCCTCACCCCCGACCATGGACCTCCCTTGCGGGGGATTCACGATCAAGCGGAAAAAATGGATCCCGATCCAAATTCATCGCGCGGCGCGCGAGTCGTTCTCATCATGCGCGAACCCCGGCCAAACCGCAAGAGACGATGCCCTGCCAATGGTTCCCGGCGCGGCTGGATTTTCCTGGCGGTTCAAAGCCAGGCGCGGGCCAGGATGGCATCCGTCACCCGATCCGGCAGGAGCCGTTTCAACAACGCAAACAGATGGGTGGGGGTGGTCACGCGGTAGCGAATGCGTGGTTTTGGGCTTTCCAGTGCGTGGATCACCTTGGCCAGCACCGCCTCGGGGGGTAGGGAGAAGCTTCCGCCCCCTTGTTGGCTTTTTTGTCGAAAATGATTCTCCATGGCCTGGTAGCGGTCCGCGTGCCGGCTGGATTCCGCGTCCACATGTCGTTTGAAGGCCAGGGTGGCGTTGGCGCGAAAACGTGTTCGGATCGGGCCGGGTTCGATCAGGATAAAACGAACCCCGGTCCCTTGCCACTCCAGACGCAGGGTGTCGGTCAGCCCTTCCAGGGCGTATTTGCTGGCCACGTAGGCTCCCCGGTAGGGCAACGCCACGAAACCCAGCACCGAGCTGTTCTGAATCACCCGGCCATGGCCCTGGCGTGCCATCACCGGCAGCACCAGACGGGTCAATTCGTGGGTGCCGAACAGATTGGTTTCGAACTGGGCCCGCAACGCGGTGCGACTCAAATCTTCCACCGCTCCCGGTTGGCCGAAGGCGCCGTTGTTGAACAGGGCGTCCAGGGTGCCGCGGGTTTGGGCGAGGGTCCAGCTGACCGCTTGCCGGATCGAGGCCGAGTCATCCAGGTCCAAAAGATGACTTTCGAAACCCAGGTCGATGAGGCGCCGCACGTCCGTGTGTTGACGCGCCGTGGCGAAGACCCGATGGCCGCGGGCGCGCAGTCCCTGGGCCACGCACAGTCCGATGCCGCTCGAGCAGCCGGTGATCAGAATGGTGGAGGGGGTAATCAATCCGGAAGTTCTCGTCTGGTGATCAGGATGGTGAAGTCAACGTTCTCACCGGGGAGGGTTGCCGTCCTCGGCAGGGACGGGGTAGCGCCCCGCGACTTCGATTTTTTAATATTATGACTTTAAACCGCACCCATCAGACGCGGTTCAAGAGCCTGCCCGGCAATCGCCAGACAAACGCCATATCCCCCACAACCCGAATCGACGCTGCCGGTGGCAATGTGGATCCGGTTTGGCTATAGTGACAGATCGGACCCGTCAAGCCGGGATCCACCTTCAACCCCATCCTTGGACACGATACGATGAAATCCGTTGCAGAACAAATGGCCATCATCCGTCGGGGTACGGTGCAGATCCTCTCCGAGGATGCGCTCGCTCAAAAACTCACCCGCGCCATCCAAACCAACACCCCCTTGAAGATCAAGGCCGGTTTCGATCCCACCGCGCCGGATCTCCATCTGGGTCACACGGTCCTGTTGCAGAAAATGCGCCAGTTCCAGGAGCTTGGTCACGAAGTGATCTTCCTGATCGGCGATTTCACCGGCCTGATCGGCGATCCCACGGGAAAAAGCGAAACCCGCAAACCCCTCTCGCCCGAGGCGATCGCCGCCAATGCCGAAACCTACAAGGCTCAGGTGTTTCGCATTCTCGATCCCCAAACCACCCGCGTGGTCTTCAACAGCGCCTGGATGAACGCCATGACCGCAGCGCAGATGATCCAACTCGCGGCCAGGCAGACCGTGGCCCGCATGCTCGAGCGGGACGATTTCACCAAACGTTACAAGGCCGAACGCCCGATCGCCCTGCACGAGTTCCTCTATCCCCTGGTGCAGGGATATGACTCCGTGGCCCTGCATGCCGACGTGGAGCTGGGCGGCACGGATCAGACCTTCAATTTGTTGATGGGCCGCGAGCTGCAAAAGGAGTACGGCCAGGAGCCGCAATGCGTCATCACCCTGCCGATCCTCGAAGGGCTGGACGGGGTGCAAAAAATGTCCAAGTCGCTCAACAACTACATCGCCATCCAGGATCCCCCCGATGAGATCTTCGGCAAGCTCATGTCGATCCCGGATGCGATCATGTGGCGTTATTTCGATCTGTTGTCGGATCGCTCCCTGGAGGAGATCCGTCACATGGAACGGGAGACCCGCGCGGAACGGTTCCATCCCATGGAGGCCAAAAAGCAGCTCGGCGTCGAGTTGACCGCCCGCTTTCATGGCGCCGCGGAGGCCAGACATGCCCGCGAACGGTTCGAAGCCCGCTTCTCTCAAAAGGAGATCCCGGAAGATTTGCCGGAAATCAGCGTGGAGAGTGCCGGTGAGCCGTTGGGTCTCGTCGATGCCATGCGCCTGGCTGGCATGGTGGCTTCGAACTCCGAGGGGATTCGGCTGGTGCGTCAGCAGGCGGTGAGCGTCGATGGGGTCAAGGCCGATGATCCGCGCCTGATGCTGGCACCCGGCTCCCATCGGATCAAGGTGGGCAAGTTGCGCCATGCGGTGGTGGTGATCCGGTGATGCGGCCTGAACCGCTCACCGCAAGGCCAGCTTGACCCCCACGACCACCAGGAAAATCCCGAACCCCTTTTTCAACAGGATCGGATCCAGCACATGGGCGAGACGCACCCCCAGCCGGGTGGTGAACAGCGTGCCGGTGACGATGCCGACAAAGGCCAGCGGGTGAAAAAAGCCGAGCGTTCCCTCGGGCAGGGCCGGGTGATGCCAGCCGGCATGCACGAAACCAATCGCGCCGATCAGGGCCAGGGGCATCCCGATGGCCGAGGAGGTGCCCACCGCCTGACGCATCGGCAGTCCGGAAAGCAGGGTCAACGATGGGACCGACAGGGTGCCCCCGCCGATGCCGAACAAGGAGCTGATGGTGCCGATCACGATGCCCAGTGCCGGGGTGACCGGATCCGGAATCCGTTGCGCGCCGGAGTGCTGGGGCCTGGCGCGCACCATCTTGAGGCCCACCGCGATTTCGAACAGTCCGAACAGCACGATCAACATCTTGCCGCTCATGACGGCGGCCAGTTGCGAGCCGATCCAGGCGCCGATCAGGGTGCCGGCGAGGTAGAGGCGTGCCAGTCTCCAGTTCACGCCGTCCCGTTGATGGTGCGCCCAGGTGGCCGAGATGTTGGTGATGACGATGGTGGCCAGCGACGTGCCGACCGCCAGCTGCATGACGACCGACGGATCGACCCCATCCAGATGAAAGAGAAACAGCAGGGCCGGCACCACGATGATACCACCCCCGACGCCGAACATGCCGGCGATGAGTCCAGCGGCCAGGCCACAGAGCATGTAGGCGGGTAAATGGGTGGAGAGCAAGGCCATGATCGTGTCCGGTGGCGATTGGAACGCGCGGAAAGCGCACGGATCCCCCCCACGGGGGCGTCGTCCGGTCAGTTCGCGTGGTGAACCACGACCGGGGCGATGGAAGCGGCGATCCGTTGCAGAACATCCAGCAACGTGCGCTTCTTGATTGGCTTGGAGAGATAGAAATCGCATCCAGCCTCCTGACTGCGTTCCACCTCCCCTTCGATGGCATGGGCGGTCAGGGCGATGATCGGCAGGTGGCGGGAACCATGCTCCCGCTCCCACTGTCGAATGTGGCGCGTGGCGGTATAGCCGTCCATGCGGGGCATCTGGACATCCATGATCACCACGTCGAACCGCTCCTTCCGTACCTGGGCGAGCGCTTCCATCCCATCGTTGGCGATCACCAGGACGTGATCGGTCTTCATGAGATAGGCCTTGATGAGCAGTTGATTTTCAAGGGTATCTTCCGCCAGCAGAATGTGCAGTCCCCTGGCATCCGTGGCAGGGGATCCCTGGCTGGCGATGCGCTGCAAGGCGTCCAGAAACGTCATCCGGTCGATCGGCTTGATCAGGTACGCGTCGAACTCGCTGGCCTGATCGCGTTGCGCCTCCTCCTCGGCATGGCCGGAGAGGGCGATGATCGGCACCGGTGTGCGCCGCATCTCCTTCTCCCAGGCGCGAATGCGACGGGTGGCCGCGGTCCCGTCCAGGACCGGCATCTGCAGATCCATGAACACCACGTCGAACGGTTCCGTCTGAACGCGCGCCGCCGCGTCCATCCCATCCGTGACCATGACCAATCGATGGCTGGTGCCGTTCAGAAATCCCTGGATCACCATCTGGTTCACGAGCTGGTCTTCCGCCAGCAGAATGCGCAGACTTCGCGAGCCGTCATGGGTGGATGACCGGTTCGGAGTGGTCCGGGTCGCCGGCACTTCGACCGCTCGGACCGGCAAGGTGAAAAAAAAGGTGCTGCCATGGCCCAGACGGCTCTCCACCCAGATCTCCCCGCCCATCAACTCCACCAGGCGCTTGGAGATGGCCAGTCCCAGACCCGATCCACCATAGCGTCGCGTGATGCTGGCATCCGCTTGAATGAACTGTTCGAAAATGTCGTGGATCTGCTCCATGGCAATGCCGATTCCGGTATCCACGATTTGAAACAGCACCATCCCCGCTTGCTGGGGAAAGGGGCTCAAGGTCGCCTCCACATGGCCGTGATGGGTGAATTTGATGGCATTGCCCAACAGATTCACCAGGATCTGACGCACCTTCCCGTGATCGCCCAGCACCATCTCGGGCATGCCGGGTTGCACGGTCACCTTCAACGCAAGACCTTTCTTCTCGGCAACCACCCGCATCGACTGCACGGTCTCCCGAATCACCCGCGGGAGCGAAAAAGGCGCCTCCACCAGGGCGATCCGTCCGGCCTCGATGCGGGAGAAGTCCAGAATGTCGTTGATGATCCCCAACAGAGCCTTGCCGGAGTGGTACATGGTCTGGGCAAAATGGCGCTGGGAGTCGTCCAGGTCGGTTTCCAGCAGGATCTCGGACATGCCCAACACCACATTCATCGGCGTGCGAATTTCATGACTCATGGCCGCCAGGAATTCGCTCTTGGCTCTCGCCGCCTTTTCCGCCTGCTCCTTGGCTTCGCGCAACCGCTTTTCGTTTTCCCGCAGAATCTCCTCCCCGCGCTTGCGCTCGGTGATGTCCGTGGCGATGGCGCACACCGCATAGGGGTTGCCATCCACGTCCCTTAGCGGAAAACGAATGAAGATGTAAAAATGCGGGCCATCATCATGCGGGACGATCTCATCGGTCTGGATCGGGGTCGCGCTGGAGAGGGACAGCCGGTCGTTGGCCTCGAAGATCGCCGCCTGCTCGGGCGGAAAGATGTCGAAATCGGTTTTGCCCGCCAGATCCTGGTTGGCAACATGGAACAGCTCTTCATGCTGGCGGTTGATGAACAGATAGCGCCCGCGCAGATCCTTCATGAAAACCAGCGCCGAGGTGTTGTCCAGAATCGAGCGCAGGCGCGCTTCGCTGATCTGAAGCTCCCGGTGGGCGTTTTGAAGCGCCTCGTTGTTTTTTTGCGCCAGCTTTTCCAGCTTGCGGCGCGCATCGATCTCCAACACCAGGTTGTCGGTCATGGCATTGATGGAGCGGGCCAGATCGGTGAACTCATCCGCGCCACCCGTTTCGATGCGGTGGGTCAGATCCCCGTCGGCGATGATGCGGGTGCTGTCATGCAGGGGGATCAGACGCCGGTTGATCAGGCGCACCAGCCGCGACAGCACCAGGATGGTGAGGGTGGTCAGGATGCTGGTGAGCAGGATGACCAGAACAGCCAGGCGCATGTAGTTGTGATTCATCCGTTTGGCGGTTCGATCTTGCAGATGCATGATCGCATCGTGGATGGTCGCGGATCTCAACAGGAGCTGACTGGAGAGGCGTTGCAGATATTCGTTGTGAATTTCATAATTTAATGTATCGGTCTTGATTTTTTCGATTATCTTGGTCAATCTGTCAAACTGGATGACCGAGTACTCGGCATTGATGAGGATGCTGGAGATGATCTCTTGATAGTCGGGTGTTTGATATTGAAGCTTGGCCTGTTCCAGGATCTGCATGAAGGCCTGATTGCTTTCGTTCCAGCGCATGCGGGTCAATTCTTCATGATCATGCGCATATCTGTCGCTGCTCGAGGTGCGATCAAAAAAAATCGATTGAATTTTATGGGCCAGTTGGAAGGCATCGTTGGCGTCGTTGGCGGCATCGTAGGACCAGATGAGAAAGGGGACCAGAACGACGATAATAGCTATCGTGACGATCACAATCGCATTCAACTGGCTTGTTACGCGCATGGTGTTGAATCTACCTGTTGCCACTAAACGCTTGTGGTTTGACAGCCATGAGGCTGTCCGAATGAATGAACTGGCGGAAGTCCGGCATCTCCGTCTGTTCGGTCAAGCGATGCTTCATGGCCCATCTGGATTCATCTTCTAAGGTGATTACAAGCCTCTTGTCAAGCACCAGTTGATAATTGAAAACACTCCACACCTCACGCACCAGGTCCAAATCGGTTTTCGTCGCGGTGGACATGATGGCCTGAGCCTCGGCGGGATTCAGGTGGCTGAAATCCTCGGCCTTGACGAGGGCGCGCAGGAATCGTTTCACGGTTTCCGGATTGTTGTGGACATAATCCTGATGTGCGGCGACATTGTAGGTTTCGGTATAGATGGTCGGATCGGCGAAGAGAATCCCGTTCTTTCCGAGTTGTTTGCTGATTTGCGTCAGGGGGTAGTTCCAGGTGGAGACCGCATCCACCTTCCGATCCATGACGGCCTCCTGCATCTCTTCGGGTTTCAGGGGGACGGTCTGGATATCCTCGCGCCGGAGCCCGTTGGCGGTCAGCAGCGAATCCAGAAAGAAATCCGAGGTGGTACCGGGCGTGAAGCCGATGCGTTTGCCTTTCAGCTCCGCGGGTTGGGCGATGTCGGCATCCCTTCTGGCGACGATCGCGTTGTTCAAGCCACTGGCCTCGATGTTGGCGATGATGAAAATCTTTTCGCCCTTGAGCACATTGAACATGAAGGGGGTTTCGGCGACCGTGGCGAAAACGGCCTTGTGGTCCAGCAGCGATTGCAGGGAGGCCTTGCCAAAGGTGTGGAGAATGGATTCGATTTCAAGCCCCTCCTCGGCAAAGTAGTTTTTGGCCACCGCAACCTGAATCAGGGTGCTTTGCGGCTGATTCGTATAGGCCACGGCAATTTTCTGAAGCGGAACCGTCACCCGTGGCTTGGTATCCGGGGCGGGCGCCTGGTCGCACCCCATGAGCAGGGCCAGGCACAAGGGAATCAGTTGGTTCATGCGCATGATTGGTATCTCCCCACGGTGTTGCAGGTGCCGCGAACCGGTGATGAACCTTTTCGCAATCAAAGTTCTGTTCTCACGCATGCCAGACGCCCTGGCGAGTCGTCGGGCCACGTTTGCCGATCACAGGATGGGGCTGGCTTCTCTCGACATTGGCCATGATCGACGGATCGATGGCGTGGAAAAACCGGTCATGCCGATGATCAAGGCCCCCGCGAACAGGCGGACCCCAACTAATGCTCGTCGTCGCGCCTGGCCATTTTATGCGATTTGCGGGCGCTTTCCGAGTCATTTTCCGCATAAATCTTGTTTTTCGTGGGATTGTTGGAAAAAAATGGCGATTTTCTACCAGAACCAGGGGAGGTGGTATTCAGGCGCGGGGCGTGGAAGAGTCCTTGCATCGATCCGGGTTGGGGGATTGGGACAAAATCGATGCGTGCCAAACGAAACAGGTTTACCATGGAACTCCCGAAGAGAGGTCCATGGATGGGGGTGAGGGGGTGTTCCTCCCATCAGGCAAGTTATTAACAAATCATTAACAAGTAAAATTATAAAACAATGCAGTAGCCGGACACGGTTTTCCTTTCTGAACCTTCGGAAACATCGGAAGAGGTTGTTCTCGTTACCGTATTACCGAATGGGTCGCATGCCGCGCATGAAATAGATCGCCGCCAGGCCGAGCGGCGGACCGAACCACCAGACCGACAGGCCCGCGGATACCATGATCGCGCCGCCCACGAAGAGCGCGGCACCGGTGATCGAGGCCGACTGGCGATGGAAACCCAATCCGAGGCGTCGCTCCAGGCGGGCCAGGGAGGCGGAGTGGATGTGGAGACGGACCCGATCGGTGGCCAGCCGTTCCAGACCGTTGTAGAGCAGCTCCGGGAGCATGGCCACGGCATCGTTGGTCTTTTTGACCCGCTCCTTCATCTCGCGCATCTTGCCGACCGGACCGAGGTGTTCGATCATCCAGTCGGTGATCAGCGGCTCGGCCAACAGCCACATGTTCAGATCCGGATTGATCTCGCGACCCACCCCTTCGAGGGTGAACATGGTTTTTTGCAACAGCAGCAGTTGCGGCTGCACCGGCATGTCGAACTGTTCGGTCACCTTGAAGAGCTGGGCGAGCAGCTTGGCGATGGAGATCTCCTTCAAGGGTTGGCCGAAGATCGGCTCGCCGATCTGGCGGCAGGCATCCTCGAACTCTTCGAGATTGGTGCCGCGCGGGACCAGCCCCCCTTCCAGGTGGACTTCGGCCACCTTGCGGTAGTTGCGATCCAGAAAGCCGCGCATCAGTTCGGCCAAAAGGATCCGATCCCGCATCGAGATCCGTCCGATGATGCCGAAATCGAGGATGGTCAGGGTGCCGTCCGGGCGCACGAAGATGTTGCCGGGGTGCTGATCGGCGTGGAAAAAACCATCCCGGAACACCTGCTTGAAAAAACAGGTGATGATGTTGCGGGAGATCTTGGTCGCGTCGTGTTTGAGTTCCGGATGCAGGGAGAGTTCGTCGATGGGGATGCCGTCGCACCACTCCAGGGTGAGCACCCGGCGGGTGGTGAGGGGCCAGAGCACGGCCAGGGCATGCATCTCCGGATCGTGCTTGAAGTGATCGCGGAACTTCTGGGCCCGTCCGCCCTCTACCAGAAAGTTCATCTCGTTGCGAATGGTGGCCGCGAATTCATCCACCACCCGACGGCTCTGGAACCGTTGCAGCTCTGGGATATGGGTTTCGATGAGGTTGGCCAGGGTGGTGAGCATCTGGATATCCTGCTCCACCAGCGACTCCACATCGGGGCGCATCACCTTGACCGCCACCTCCTGGCCGTCGCGGGTGAGGGCGCGGTGGACCTGGGCCATGGAGGCCGAGGCCACCGGGGTGGGATCGAAGCGGGAGAAAAACTGCTCGACCGGACCGTCCAGATCGTCGGCGATAATGCGGCGTACCGTCTCGATGGGGAACGGCGGAACCTCGTCCTGGAGTTTCTTCAACTCCAGACCGACCCCCTCGGGCAGGGCATCCATGCGGGTGGAGAGGGCCTGGCCGAATTTGATGAAGGTGGGTCCCAGCTCTTCGAGGATGCGACGCAGCCGGGCCTCCGGGGTGAGGGTGCGACGCAGCCGGCGCACGCCGGGCCAGAGCCCCACCAGCCAGGCGAGCAGGCGCAGAGGCAGGAAGCGCGAGGCCAGGGGTTCGGCGTCGTAGATGGCCAGGATGCTCAGGATT
This sequence comes from Candidatus Magnetaquiglobus sp., assembly GCF_058402785.1. Lineage (NCBI taxonomy): Bacteria > Pseudomonadati > Pseudomonadota > Magnetococcia > Magnetococcales > Candidatus Magnetaquicoccaceae > Candidatus Magnetaquiglobus > Candidatus Magnetaquiglobus sp. The sequence continues at coordinate 6,538 of NZ_JBZVFG010000057.1, read as the reverse complement.
CCGAGCATCCGGCGCACGGTGCGGACATTGGTCAGAAGGAGCATCGCCGGGCTATTCGGTGGGATGCGGGTGGGCGGCCAGGATCGCGAACCGTTTCGAGGCGCGGGCGATGCGTCCCTCGAGTCGGTCCAGCTCCTTGGTCATGGCCTCGGACTGGTTCTTGAGCGACTGGAGATGCGCGGCGCGCGGCGCGTTCTGACGGTTGATCCAGGCCTCCAGATTCGATTCGACATGGGTCTTGCCGGTCTCGATCCGTTTTTCGGTGCGGCGCGCCAGATCCATCAGCACCTTGGAACCCTGGCTGCCGAACAGGACCGCCAGCTCCTTTTCCCAGTCGATCTCCACATTGTCGAGGATGTTCTTGAAACGCAGACCGGTATCGGTCTCCCCGGAAAGTTGCAGCTGGCGCGAGAAGAAAAGCGAATCCGGATCCGTGGTGGAGAAGAGCAGCGACAGAAAGGCGCTGGTCTTGCCGGACATCACCACATGGGGCAGGGAGTCGGCATAGGTGTGGATGAGTACGTCGCCGGCATCGGTCACCTCCATGAAGAAGGATTGGGATTGATCCTCGACGTGGAACTCGAAGATCTTGCCGGAAAGTTCCGTGAGCCGCTCCTTGAGTTCCGGGTAGCGCTTGAAGAACAGATTGAGCACGATGCTCAAGGTCACGGCGGTCACCGGTTTCGGAAGCAGTTGCAAGGGCATGGCGATCAGGGAGGCGAGCATGGCGATCACACCTTGTGGCCGATATGCACGGCGGCGATGCCGCCGGTGAGATTGTGGTAGTGGACCTGAAACAGGCCGGCATCCTCGAGCATGGCCTTGAAGCGCTGTTGTTCCGGGAAACGGCGGATCGACTCCACCAGATATTGATAGGCGTCGCGATCCTTGGCCACCCAGTGGCCGATCTCCGGCAGAATCCGAAAGGAATAGGTCTCGTAGAAGGGTTTCAACAGGGGCAGGGCGACATGGGAGAACTCCAGGCACAAAAACTGACCGCCGGGACGGAGCACGCGGGTCATTTCGGCGAGTGCCGCCTCGATCTGGGTGACGTTGCGGATGCCGAAACCGATGGTGACCGCGTGGAAGGTGTTGTCCGGAAAGGGGAGCTGTTCGGCATTGCCCTGCACCCAGCGGATGCCGGCCACGCACCCCTGATCGGCCAGGCGACCGCGACCCTGTTCGAGCATGGCGGCGTTGATGTCGAAGATGGTGATATTCCCCTGGCCATGGATCTTTTCGTGCATGAGTTTGGCCAGATCCCCGGTGCCGCCGGCCACGTCGAGCAGGCGGTCGCCAGGCTTGATGCGCAGCCGGCGGATGGCGAACCGTTTCCAGAGCCGATGGACACCCATGGACATCAGATCGTTCATCAGGTCGTAGCTCTGGGCGACCGAATCGAACACCTGACGGACCTTGTGGACCTTTTCGCTCAAGGGGATTTCGCTGAAACCGAAGTGGGTGGTGGACGCTTCGCTCATGAAAGCGGGAACTCCTCTTGAAATTTAAGTACGTCGTTTGGCTTTTCCGATTGGAGATCGGGTTGCCGGGGATTCTAACGATGTTGCGGCGGATTGGAAACCGTTTCCCGACAAATTTTCGATAATTGTCTATTTCTTGATCAAAAATCACCAACCGGTGGGGTTGGCGCGGGATTTCCCAGGTCGAAGGCGCGGGGCTCTCCCGGATGATCGCGAAATGAAACGAGATCCCTTATTCTTCTTTGTTGAATCGATGTAGAATTCAAGCCCATGACGAACGCACAGCCTATCCCATCCACCGGTCCACGCGCCTTCCGCGATCTGCGGGAGTTCATCCATCTGTTGTCGGCGCGCGGTCTTCTGGTCACCATCGACGAACCGGTCGATCCCCGCCTGGAGATCACCGCCATCTGTCAGCGCCTGTTGCACGCCGGCGGACCGGCGGTGCTGTTCACCCGTCCGAAGGGCTGCGCCATGCCGATCCTGGCCAATCTGTTCGGCACCGAGGAGCGGGTGGGCCTGGCCATGGGACGTCGGGTCGAGGAGCTGGAACAGCTGGGTGAACTGCTCTCCGCGCTGCGCCATCCGGAACCGCCCCGGGGATGGAAGGATGCCCGTGATCTGGTCACGCGTCTGGCCCGGGTGCGTCACATGCCCACCACCACCCTGCGACGTCCCCCGTGCCGGGAGATCGTCTGGGAAGGGGAGTCGGTGGATCTGGGACGGCTGCCGATTCAGACCTGCTGGCCTGGGGATGCCGCGCCGCTCATCACCTGGGGGTTGGTGGTGACCCGTGCGCCGGAGGGCGGACCCTTGAATCTCGGCGTCTACCGCATGCAGCTGTTGGACCGCCGGCGGGTGATCATGCGCTGGCTGGCCCATCGCGGCGGGGCGCAGCACCTGCGCGCCTGGGGCGGACGTCCGATGCCGGTCTCGGTGGTGATCGGCTGCGATCCCGGCACCCTGCTCGCCGCGGTGACCCCGGTCCCGGAGAGTCTTTCCGAGTACGCCTTTGCCGGACTGCTGCGCTCCAGCCGCGTCGAGGTGGCCCCCGAACGCGCTCCCTATCCGCCGGTGCCGGCTCATGCCGAAATCGTGCTCGAGGGGATGGTCGATCCTGACACCCTCGTCGACGAGGGACCTTTCGGGGACCATACCGGCTATTACAACGAAGTGGACCGCTTTCCGGTCTTCACGGTCGAGCGCATGAGCATGCGCCGCGAGGCCATCTATCTCTCCACCTTCACCGGGCGTCCGCCGGATGAGCCGGCCATCCTGGCCCTGGCCCTGAACCGGATCTTCACCCCACTGCTGAAAAAACAGTTCCCGGAGATTCGCGGCTTCCATCTCACCATGGAGGCCTGCTCCTACCGGGTGGCGGTGATCGCCTTGGAAAAGGGCTATCCGGGTCACGCCTTCCGGGTGATGGCCGGATTGTGGGGCTTCTTGAGACAATTCCTCTATGTGAAGCATGTCGTGGTGGTCGATCCGGGGGTGGCGATCGACGATTGGGGCGAGGTGCTCGGCGCCATCGAACAACAGGTCCATGGTGGTCGCGACCTGCACATCCTGCGCAACACGCCGATCGACTACCTGGATTTTTCCTCGCCGTTGTCCGGCCTGGGTGGCAAGATGGGGATCGATGCCACGCGCAAATGGCCGGTCGAGAAGCGCGCCGCATCCCCCTTGCCGGAGATCCGGGGCGAGGGCATGCGCGGTTGGCTGGATCGATTGCGCGCTCGCGAACCGGATGTATTGGAAGGATTTTCCCTGCCAGGCGGACGGATGTGCATCCTGCGGGTGGAGGCCCGCAACCGTCCGGGTCTGGGCAACCGGGTGATCGATGGGGTATGGGATCTGGTCGCCCCTGGGGAGGGTGCCGATCAGGTGTGGATCGTGGATGGGGATACCCGTGTGGATTCGTTGGCGGATCTGGCGTGGTCGATGGCCACCCGGACCGATCCGGGCAGGGATGTGCGGGTGGAGGCGGAAACGGGCCGTTGGGCCGTGGATGCCACGTCGCGAAGTCGCGGCGAAACCGGACGGGATTGGGGGGTGCCGTTGGTGATGGATCCCGAGATCGAGGCCAGGGTGGCTGAAAAATGGCGCCGATTGGGTTTGTCGTCTTAAGGAAACAAACCGCAACCCGTTTGGAATGGATCGGTTTGTCGTGGAACTCCCGTCAGGGTGGTCCATGGTGGGGGTGAGGGGGTGATCCTTCCATCATCACAAGTTTCTGTCGAGAAAAGAGCGTTTGGGAGACCCTTCTCCAAGGGTTTTGCTTTTGACCATGATTGCAAGGTGCCTGGGATGACACGACGCCTGCTTGTATTTGCATTCGCACTCGTACTGTTCATGCTGCCGCTGCATGCGGCGGATGATACCGGGATCAACACGCCGTTGACCCTCACGGATGGCAAGACGTTGCGTCTGCCGGAGTTGAAGGGCAAGGTGGTGTTGGTGAACTTCTGGGCCACCTGGTGTCCGCCCTGTCTGGAGGAGATTCCGGAGCTGATCAAGCTGCAATCGACTTACGCGGAGCGTGGATTGGTGGTCTTGGGCATTGATTACATGGAGAAGCCGGATCGGGAGAAGCTGGTGCGGTTCATGGAGGAGCAGGGGATCAACTATCCGGTGGCCTATGGTGAGACGCGGGTGGTGCAGGGGTTGGCCAAGGCGTTGGGGGGGGTGTTCGCGTTGCCGGTGACGAAGGTATTGGATCGTGAGGGCAAGGTGGTCAAGGCGCATGTGGGTGGTTTGAATTTCAACGATATGAAGAAGATGGTGGAGCCGTTGTTGTGACCGATGCGTTGGTGGTGATGACGACCGCGCCGGACGAGTCGCTGGCCGAGTCGCTGGCCGAGGTGTTGGTGACAGAGGGATTGGCGGCCTGTGTGCATATTCTGCCGGCGGGGCGATCGATTTACCGGTGGCAGGGGGAGGTTCACAAGGAACCGGAGTGGACGTTGTTGATCAAGACGGACCGTGCCCGATTTGTGCCGATGCGGACGCGGTTGGTGGTGTTGCATCCGTATGAGGTGCCGGAGATTCTCGCGTTGCCGGTGGAGGATGGGAATCCGGCCTATTTGGCGTGGTTGAAGGGGTGAGGCGATCAAACCGTCGCAGGGCGGGGGACCGAAGATCCCCGGCGGAGGTCCGGAGGCAGAGCCTCCGGGACTGTGCCCTTGTTTTTGACTTTAGCGCGCTCTACAAAAGAGCTTTTTTTCGCGTTTTTCGCGAGAAAAAGCTTGCGCGCCGCCTGGGTTCCTTGGGACGTTTTGCAAAGGCGCAAAACGTCCCAAGGAACCCTTGCCTTGAACAGGCCGCCGGAGGCGGCTATAACTTGCATGATGGGGGAGACCCCCTCACCCCCCGTACCATGGACCTCCCTTCGGGAGTTCCACGGTAACCGCCGCGCGCCATGTGCCCCCTTCATTGCCCTGACGGGCAACGGAGGGGGCACATGAGACCGCGCGTTTGTGCCCATTTTCGCAAAAGACGCGCAAATGGGTTTATCGATGAAAAGCGCGCGAAAGGCAAAATCAAAGGATAAAGTCCCAAGGGCGTTGCCCTTGGAACCCACCGTGCCCGATTTGTGCCGATGCGGACGCGGTTGGTGGTGTTGCATCCGTATGAGGTGCCGGAGATTCTCGCGTTGCCGGTGGAGGATGGGAATCCGGCCTATTTGGCGTGGTTGAAGGGGTGAGGCGATCAAACCGTCGCAGGGCGGGGGACCGAAGATCCCCGGCGGAGGTCCGGAGGCAGAGCCTCCGGGACTGTGCCCTTGTTTTTGACTTTAGCGCGCTCTACAAAAGAGCTTTTTTTCGCGTTTTTCGCGAGAAAAAGCTTGCGCGCCGCCTGGGTTCCTTGGGACGTTTTGCAAAGGCGCAAAACGTCCCAAGGAACCCTTGCCTTGAACAGGCCGCCGGAGGCGGCTATAACTTGCATGATGGGGGAGACCCCCTCACCCCCCGTACCATGGACCTCCCTTCGGGAGTTCCACGGTAACCGCCGCGCGCCATGTGCCCCCTTCATTGCCCTGACGGGCAACGGAGGGGGCACATGAGACCGCGCGTTTGTGCCCATTTTCGCAAAAGACGCGCAAATGGGTTTATCGATGAAAAGCGCGCGAAAGGCAAAATCAAAGGATAAAGTCCCAAGGGCGTTGCCCTTGGAACCCACCAGGGGCCCCTGAACCCCGATGATTGAGAACCGTTCCGACCGTCCCCACTCCCACCCATCATCCACCGCCACGACGACAAAGGTACACCACCATGGAAGTCACCTACGCCGCCGCCTTCTTCGCCGGGTTGCTCTCTTTTCTCTCCCCGTGCGTCCTGCCCCTGGCCCCGGCCTATATCAGCTTCATGAGCGGCATCTCGGTCGAACAACTGCGCCAGGGCAACGATGCCCAATCCGCTTGGCGGGCCGGCTGGCACAGCCTGTGGTTCGTGCTGGGCTTTTCGCTGGTGTTCATCGGCCTGGGAGCCTCGGCGACCTATCTGGGCCAGCTGCTCTTGAACCACATGCAACTGCTCGCCAAATTGGGCGGCGCCGTGATCGTCCTGTTCGGACTCCACTACATGGGACTGTTCCGCATCAACTGCTTGAACTTCGAAGCCCGCTTCAACCCGGAAAAGAGACCTTCCGGCCCCCTGGGAGCCTTCCTGATCGGCCTGGCGTTCGCATTTGGCTGGACCCCGTGCGTGGGACCGATCCTGGCCGGGATCCTGGCCGTGGCCGGTGGACAGGATAACATCGCCCAGGGGGTCTCCCTGCTGGCGGTCTATTCGGCAGGATTGGGGGTGCCGTTCCTGATCACCGGCGTGGCGATCAACATCTTCTTCGGCGTTTTCGAACGGGTGCGGGTCCATCTGCACAAGATCGAGATGATTTCCGGCGCCTTGTTGACCCTGGTGGGTTTAATGATTTTCTTTGGCGATTTCAATAGGATATCCAGCCTTATCCTGCAATGGTTTCCGGGTTTGGCCAGGCTCGGCTGAAAAAAATGCAATCGATGTGCTTTTTCCTGTTGACCTGCACGCTGGAATTTCCTA
>NZ_JBZVFG010000056.1:20036-24445 GCF_058402785.1 Candidatus Magnetaquiglobus sp. | reverse complement strand
CCACCCGCGCCCTTGTCGGCAGCCGGGGCACCTTCACCCTCGACACCACTCTCGTCCCCCTCGCCCGATCCCTGTCGCGCCACGCCAGTGGAACGTCGCCGTCTCCGTCGTCTTGGCGCACGGGTCTTGCCATCCGATGCCCCCTCTTCGGACTCCTCCTCTTCGGCTTCAGTCGGGACGACGGCCACGGGCTCGATCATCTCGACCACCGCCGACAGGGCCGGTTCCGGGGTGGCTTTCGGCTTGCGCGGGGTGCGCCGCCGCGCCGGCTTGGCCTCGGGTTGAACCTCACCCGCCATCGTCTCCTCGACCGTCACGGTCTCGACAACGCCGGCATCCACCGGATCGACGACCTCCACCGTCTTCGCCTTGGCCGCCGCGCCAGACTTGGTTCTGGGCTTGCGCCGCGAGGCCGGCTTGGGTGGCGGTTCCTGGAGGCTCTCCGGGTTTTCCATCGGAACGGCTTCGTCCGTTTCGTCCGTCTTGGCCGCGATTGGATCGGGCTTGGCGCGTCTGGCGGCGGGCTCCGGCTGGGAGACGATCGGAGCCGGCTCCTCGCGTCTGGGCGTCGGCTCGGGCCGGGAGAGAATGAACAACCCTGGCGCCGCCGTGGCACGCACGCCCTCGATCAACGCCTCTCCCGCGACAACCGGCTTCTCTTCGGTGGATCCCGCCAGAGTCGGAAGTTCCGTTCCGAGCGGCGCGACCGTCTGTTCCGGGAGCGGGATGGAGGCGTCGGTGGATTCCACGTCATCCCCGGACGACGCCTCCCCTTCCGGTTCGTTCATGGATTCGGACTCGGCACGGGGTGGCAGGGCACTGGTCTGCTGAGCCGACGACTTGCGACGCCGCCGACGGCGACGTTTTTTCTTTTCCACCGGCTCGCCAGAGGTCGCCGCAGTCGGGGGACCCTCGACGCGCGACTCCTCGTCACCGGACTCCCCGTCATCCTCGTCGTCATCCGAAAGCTCCGGCACCGGGGGTGGCAGAGGCGGCGGGGGTGGGGCTGGCGCCTTGACCGGGGCCTTGGCGCGTCCCTCTTCGGTGGCGGGGGTCGGGCCCCTGGCTCCGCGTCCGGATTGGCTCCGTCCGCCACTCCTGGTCTCGACGATCTCCTCGCCGCCGGTCTTGGGACGGTCGGTGCGCTCGACGCGATACTCCGGGGTCTGGAGACTCTCGTCACCCTGGATCAACAGCGTCACCTTGTTTTCGGCTTCGAGTTCCGCCAATTGGGCCCGTTTGTGGTTGAGCAGGTAGTTGGCCACGTCCCAGGAGGTGCGGTAGACGATGCGCGTGTAACGGTTTTTGGAAAGGTCCTCCTCGAGCAGACGGAACAGGTGGAACGACGAGGACTCCACCGAACGGATCGTGCCCAGCCCCTTGCAACGCGGACACTCCATGCGGTTGGTCTCGCTGAAGGTTGGTTTCATCCGTTGCCGGGAGAGTTCCAGCAGTCCGAATTGCGAGATCTTGCCCAACTGGATTTTGGCCCGATCCAGTTTCAGGGCCTCGCGCATCTGCCGTTCCACCTCCAGGTTGTGTTTTTTCTCCTCCATGTCGATGAAATCGATGACGATCAGACCGCCGAGATCCCGCAGACGGAGTTGACGGGCGATCTCGTCGGCGGCCTGGAGATTGGTTTTGAAGGCCGTGGTCTCGACATCCTTCTCCCGGGTCGAACGACCGGAGTTGATGTCGATGGAGACCAGGGCCTCGGTCGCCTCGATGACCAGATAGCCGCCGGCCTTGAGCTGAATCACCCGATCGTGCATGGATTCGATTTGATTTTCGATCTGGAACCGCGAGAAGATCGGTTGCGACTCCTTGTAGGGCTGCACCACCTTCATGTAGCGTGGCATCAGAAGCCGCATGAACTCCTTGCCGCGCCGATAGCCTTCCTGGCCGTCGATGAGGATTTCGCTCATGTCGGTGGCGTAAAGGTCACGGATCGTGCGCAGGATCAGATCCCCCTCCTCGTGGATCAGGGTCGGCCCGTCGGCCTGGGAGGCGTTTTCGAGGATCTTTTTCCAGAGGCGCAACAGGTAGTTCAGATCGCGGATGATCTCGCGCTTGGTGCGTCCCAGGCCGGCGGTGCGGATGATCAGGCTCACCTGGCCGGGAATGGCGATGGTCTCGAGGATCTCCTTGAGCTTTTTGCGCTCCAGGCCATCGGTGATCTTGCGCGAGATGCCGCCACCTCCCTCGTTTTCCGGCAGCAGCACGGCGTAGCGACCGGCCAGGGAGAGGTTGGTGGTCAGCGAGGCGCCCTTGTTGCCACGCGGTTCCTTGACCACCTGCACGAGCAGTTTCTGTCCGCGGGTGAGGATTTTTTGGATCGGCAGACGCTGCCGGCGCGGAAAACGCTTGAAGGTGTCGGGCAGGGGCGCGCCATCCTCGTCGACCTCCACCACGCCATCCAGGTCATCCCCATGGGCTTCGCCATCGGCATCTCCGCCCATGGCGTCGTCGTCCGATGCGATCTCCCGAGGGGCGTCATCCTCGCAGACCGGTTCATCAAGCTCCTCCTCTCCCTCGGAGGCGGCGGAAGCCGGATCCGATTCGTATCGTCCGCCGTCCGGCGAATCGGTTTCCGGGGAGTCCGCGTCGTCGGCATCGTCGAAAATCCGCTCCGCGATCTCCACGGCGCGCGAGATTTCCAGGGGGAGGGTGACTGGATGGGCGGGGTCGTCGGTTTCGTCGTGGTCGTCCGACGGGAGGGGCGGACGCGTGGGAAGGAGCGCGGTTGTCTCGGTGGCGTCCTCGTCGTCCTCGTCGTCCTCGCCCTCCTCCTCCAGGGGTTCCGGCAGGGGCAGGGGGATGAAATCGAGACGGGGTTCGGCTTTGTCTCCGGTGGGATAGTATTTCGGGTGGATGTCGTTGACCGACAGGAACCCCTGGCGGCCCGCGCCGAAATCGATGAAGGCGGCTTGCAGCGAGGGTTCGACGCGCGAGACGCGTGCCAGATAGATGTTGCCTTTGATTTGTTCCCGGCTTGATGTTTCAATGTCCAGATCGATGAGCTTGTTGTCCTGGACGATGGCAACGCGGATCTCTTCCGGATGGGTGGCATCCACCAGCATGCGCTTGGTCATGGTAATGCGGTTCTCCTTGCATGGTAAGGCCCATGATCCTTGGTTGAGTCGCGCGGAAGGAATCACGGCTCGCAACGAAGCGTGCACCGTGGTGCGCCTCCCAGGGGACGGACGGATCGGGCCAGGGGTTCGAGTGATCCGGTGGCAGGGCCACTGGAGTGAAATTCCATAAAAATTCGATCAAAAGCGGCTGATCTGCCTGGCCGCGGAAAATAAGGATCAAGTATAGGACTTTTCTGCCATGGAAGCAAACCCGCTTGAACAGAACTCCGCGCAACGTCTTCCGGTCCGACGCATTCTGGTGACCCAGGATGAGGCCGGCATGCGTCTGGATCGTTTTCTGCTCGTTCACAATCCCGGTGCGCCGTCTGCCCTGGCGCAGCGCTGGCTGCGCGCCGGCGAGGCGCGGGTCGATGGCGCCAGGGCGAGCGGCAATCACCGTCTGGAGCCCGGACAGGAGGTGCGGATTCCCCCCTTCGAGAGCCGGGAGCCCGCCGCGCCGGAGACCGGCGTTCCGGAGTGGGCCTTGCGCGCCCTGCACGGGCGGATTCTCTGGCGGGATCGGTCGCTGCTGGTGCTCGACAAGCCCCACGGCATGCCGGTACACGGGGGAAGCGGGCAGACGTGGGGGGTGGTGGATGCCATGCGGCTGATTCTGGCCCGCGAGGGGGCGGGGGAGGTGCCGGAGTTGTGTCATCGGCTCGACAAGGAGACCTCCGGGTGTCTGCTGTTCGCCCTGGACAAGACGAGCGCGCGCCGCATGAGCGCGGCGTTCAAGGGGGGCGCGGTGGACAAGACCTATTGGGCGCTCATCGCCGGAGAGCCCCGCGCGACCACCGGGGTGATCGACCAGCCGTTGATCAAGGGGAACGCCCGAGGGGGGGAGCGCATGGTGATCGCGGGGGGCAGGGAAGGGGATCCGGCCCGCACCCGCTACGAGATCCTGGAGCGTTTCGGGGCGTGGAGCTGGGTGGCCGCCTATCCGGACACCGGACGCACCCACCAGATTCGCGTCCACTTTCAGTGGTTGGGCCATCCGTTGGCCGGGGACGGGAAGTATGGGGACCCGGCGTTGAACCGGAATCTGCGGGACGGAGGGTTGAAGCGGATGTTCCTGCATGCCCGCGCGATCCGGTTCCGGCATCCGGTGACCGGGGCCGAGGTGGTGGTGGAGGCACGACTGGATGAGGCGTTGGAGGGAATTTTGGCCTGGTGTCGGCGGGGAGTCGTCGCCCCTGGCGGGCCTGCCACGCGCGGGGAGCGGATCGCCCCAACGCCCGGCGCCCGAATCGCCCAGAAGCCGGACGCCCGAATCGC